>JAWXAX010000194.1 GCA_034439735.1 Rhodothermales bacterium
GCCTGTACCTCGCCTCTCGATTTCTCGCACCGGTGCCGGAGGTCGTCCGACCCACGAGCCCTCTCGAACCTCCTGTCGCTGCCCTGATCGCGGCGAAAATAGCCGCCGCGGATGCCGCTCCGGGAAATGCGGAGCGGCGTGCCGACCTCGCCCTTGCCTATGAGGCCAATGGCCTCTGGCCGGAAGCCCTGGCCTGCTTCGAACACGCCGTCGCGCTCCGACCCGAGCCGGCCTGGCGCCTGCACCTGGCCGTCGCCACCCGACAGACCGGCGATGCCTCGGGCGCCCTCGATCTCCTGCGGGACCTTGGCCGGGACGAGCCTGCGTACGCGCCGGCCAGGCACCATCTGGGCGAGGCGTTGCTCGAAGCCGGCGACCTCGAAGGAGCTGAAACCGTCTTTCGCGAGACCATCGCCATCAGTCCGGTCCTCCCGTACGGCTATGTGGGCCTCGGCGATGCCCTCCTCCAGCGCGGCCGCGTCGAAGACGCCGTCCAGGTCCTCGAACATGCGCTTCGGATCGAAGAGGGCTACCAGCGCGCCCACTACCTGTTGGGTTCCGCCTACCTACGACTAGGCCGCGAGGCCGAGGGTGAACGCGAGCGGCTGCGTGGACTGGGCGCCACGCCCGTCCGTCAGCCCGACGAACTACAGCCCACGATCTCCGCCTACACGGTGAACCTCAGCGGCAGGATCGACTTGGCCGGCGCCTACCTGGACAACGGCAGCCCCACCGAGGCCATCCGACTCCTCGAGGAAACGGCCCGCCACTACCCGTCGAGCGTCGCGCTGCTCAACACGCTTGCCTCCGGGTACCTGCGCACCCGCCGGCTCGATGACGCCGAACGGGTGCTGAAACGCGCCCTGGCCCTCGACGAGCGTACCTTCACCACTCCCTTGAATCTGTACACCTGGGCTCTTTATGCCGGCCGGCCCGACGAGGCGCTCCAGTTCGCCGAAACCGCTGTGGCTCGGGGGCCCGACCAGGACAATACCCACCTCGCTCGCGCCCAGGCGCTGGTCGAACTCGGCCGCCTGGAGGAGGCGCTCCGAAGCGCCGACCGCGCGCGTGAACTAGCGCCGGGCATTGCCCAGAACCACGGCCTTTCCGGCGATATCAACCTGAAGCTCAGCCGTTATGAACAGGCGCGTACCCACTTCGAACGAGCCGCCGAACTCCAGCCCAACCTTTTTCCCGTCTGGATCGGGCTTGCGCAGGCGCGCTGGAACCTGGGGCTCAAGGCGGAAGCGCGTCAGGCCCTCGCCGAGGCACACCGGCTGGCGCCAAATAACCGTCTGGCAAACGAACTCGCTGCCCGGTACGTTCAGTAAACGTCTCATGGGCCAGAACCCGTTCTTCGCCCTCACGCTGTGCGCTATATTCGGGGCCTCCTGTGCGCCAGCGACCGACTCGCCGACACCCACCGTTCCAGAGCCCTGGTTCGAGGAAGTCGCACACGCAAGTGGGATCGACTTCGACCACGTCCGCGCCCCGGTTCCCCGCTTCCTATTCCCTGAAATCATGTCGGGGGGCGCCGCCTGGATCGATTTCGACCGCGACGGCCACCTGGATCTTTACCTTGTCCAGGGCGGCGAACCCGACCCCGCGCAGCCGCGCGGACCCGGAAATCGGTTGTACCGTAACACCGGCGATGGCCACTTTTCTGATGTGACCGACGTGGCCGGCGTTGGCGATACCGGCTATGGAATGGGCGCCGCCGTGGGCGACTACGACGGCGACGGTGACGACGACCTCTACGTGACAAACGCCGGCCCGAACGTCCTCTTTCGCAACGAAGGCGATAGCCGGTTCACCGACGTGACGGCCGCTGCCGGCGTCGGCCATGCCGGATGGGGAGCGAGCGCTGCGTTTGTGGACATCGATGCCGACGGTCGGCTAGACCTCTACGTAGTGAATTACATCCACTGGTCGCCGGCGCAGGAGCTGGAATGCGCCAGCGGCGCCGCCGGGCGCGACTACTGCCATCCCGAAAATTACCGCGCGCCGGCGACCGACGTGTTATATCGTAACCTGGGCGATGGCCGCTTCACAGATGTCACGGCCGAGGCGGGCATCGGCGCTGTCGCCGCCAACGGGCTGGGTGTTGTCGTCGGGGACTTCAACGACGACGGTCGAACCGATCTTTATGTGGCCAACGATGGCAACCCGAACCAGTTGTGGATCAACCAGGGGGACGGCCGGTTCGTCGACCTCGCGGTACGAAGTGGAGCCGCCGTCAACCGGCAGGGCATCGCCGAGGCTGGCATGGGGGTCGTCGCCGCGGATATCGAGGGCGATGGCGATCTCGATCTCTTCATCACCCACCTGCGCAACGAGACCAACTCCCTGTATCGCAATGACGGGGGATATTTCGAGGATACATCCGTCGCTTCGGGCCTCGCCGCGCCCAGCCTGCCCTATACGGGGTTCGGCGTCGCCCTGGCCGACTTCGACCGCGACGGCATGCTGGATGCCTATGTGGGCAACGGCCGCGTAGGAGGCGCCGTCGACGCGGCCGACCCCTTTGCCGAGCCGAACCAGCTGTTCCGGGGCCTCGGGAAAGGCCGATTCGAAGAGGTGCTTCCCACCGGCGGGACTGAGACCCCGCTACTGGCCACCACGCGTGCAGTAGCTATGGCGGACTACGACAACGATGGGGATGTCGATCTTGCCGTCGTGAACAACGGTGGACCTGTTCACCTCC
>JAWXAX010000195.1 GCA_034439735.1 Rhodothermales bacterium
CCAGCAGCAACAACAGCAGTAACGGCCATCGGCGCCAAACCCTACGCCCCATCGCCATTCATTGCCCGCTAATCACGAATCACTACTCAAGGAGAACGGTACGCGTGCGCTCCGATGTCGTGCCGGTTTCGAGATCTTTGACCCGCAGAGCGAGCACGTACGCTCCCGGGGACTGTGTGCTCGCATCGAGGATGAAGTACTGTCCTTCTTCGGCCGAGGACCCCGCGCCATCGAAGCGGACGGCAACCCCCTCGCCCCCGCGGCCCCGGCGGAACGCGCGGCGGAAGAGCTGCGCGATTCGTCCTTCGTCACTTTTAGCGACCAACAGGGCCTCGATTTCGTACCGCGAGCGCCCTTCCGATGTCATACGAAGGTTATATATCTCGAAATAGATATACAGCGGCTGCTCGACGCCAAACACGCCCCAGGGCGAGGGCTGGATTCGGTACCCCCGGCGTTCGAACGACGATGTAGCCGCCGGCTCCTGGCCCTGCGATTCCTCGACGAGATAGGCGAGCTGTACATCGGAGAGCTGAAAGGCTGGCGAATCGAAGCGGGGGATCTCTATTTCGGAGCGTTCGATGCCCAGCGCGCCCTGCGTGGTCGACTCAAACTCCACCGCCAGCATGTGCCGCCCCGGTCTCGCATCGAGGGCCAGTGCGCCGATCCATAACGAGGCGCCGTCGAAGCGGTAAACCTGGGTGCCCGGGGCTTCCTCGATGTGATGCCGGCTGCGCGCGGTGACGCCGCCCGGATCCGATACCAGGAAGGCGCCGGCATCGAGGCCCAGCTTGAGCGGCTCATTTCGAGGTCCAACAGCCAGTGGAATGCCATAGGTGACGTAGACATCCGCCCGGCCGTCCACGCCTTTAAATGCGCTGGCGATGTGGGGGAAAAACACCCTTCTGCCCGCCGGCTCGAATGCGTACGCTTCCGGTGTCTCGCGTATCGTGTTTCGGGTCTTGATCACATAATCAAAATCCGCCGCCGTCGACTGCATGGCGTTGAAGGCATCCGAGCAGGGGGTATACAGCGTAAATTCGTTGAGGGGTGGGATGGCCACGTTCTGCGCGTCCGCGAAGTTGCCGGCGTTGCCGAAAACGAACCGGTATTCCGGGTATTCGAAAATGTGAAAATTGCTGATGCTACTGAGATTGCCCGACGTCGTGCGGCCGCTGCAGCTGGCCACCGTATTACTCATGTAATACATCGCCCGGGGCGGGCCATAACGCACATAGACGCGACCGCGGTCGGAGTCCCACCCACGCAGACGGAGCTTCTCCTCGCCGAACTGGAGATCCACATACACCAGCCGCGCATAATGCTCCAGTTCGCGTTCGTTGGCGTCGGTGAGAAATCGCGGGTCGCGGCCGGCCCAGAACCCATCGGCAGAGAAGGACGAGTCGGACGCCACGAGCGCTTCGCCGGCTTCGTTCATCACCCGGTGAAGGTCGGTGTACACCGCTCGCTCCTCCGGCGGCATCAGGTCGAGAGCTTTCCGAAAGGTGCGTTCGGCTTCGTCGGAATGACCCAGCCGCTGCGCGGCGTAGCCGGAGAAGCGCCACGCGTCGGGGTCGTCCGGAAATTGGACCTGCATTCGGGTCGCCCAATAGCGCATGGCCGGGGCGTCGCCGGCGGCTGAAAGGAGCGTCATGAGCGGGCGGTACGCTTCGCGGTAGGCCGGCTCTCGTTCAAGAACCCGTGTGAGGCGCTCGTGGGCCTCGGTAAAAGCAGAATCCGCCCTGGCGCTCAAGTCCTGCACATTGTAGCCCCGATGCCGCATCTCTTCGATATCAAACGGGTTGTGCGTCGGCGGAGGGTTGGGGGCATCCGGGATATCTTTATCGTCCACGACCAAACGACGAAAGGCTTCGCGATTGGTCTCCAGGACCGACTCGAACGGCGTCAGCTCAGGCAGTCGGATGCGGTCTCGGTGGTGCTGAAAGACAAGGGTGCGCTCCGCGGCGCGCGCGGTATTCGCGTAGGCGTTGTCCGCGTCGATGGCCAGCATATCGCGGAGCATGTCCCGTTCCCTGGCCTTCTGGATAAGGCGAAACGCACGCGATCCGATACGGTGCTGCCATTCCCGGTACAGCAAATTGGTTCGATCCAGATCGATGGCCCGGTTGATGGACCGCGTGGCGTTCGGCTCATCGTCCAGCACATCGTATACGCGGGCGAGATAATACTGAGCAAGGGCATGATCGCTTCCCAACGCCTCTAAAAGGCTGATCGCCTCCTCATGCCGACCGGATTCAAACGCTTCCACACCCCGCTGGAATCGTAGCGAATCCGGCGCCGATTGGGCTACCGCCTGAAGCGTAGCGGCGAGGAACGAGACAAGCAAAAACGCGACGCCGAATATCCCGTGCAGCACCTGCGACCGGGTCAGGAGGAAACGCATTGTCGAACACCGAGGGTAGGCTGTGGATTTCGTGTCAACGCCGCCGACAGGCGACGGGTCCATCGGGAGGTGTGAACCCGATCGACCCTACACAAAGTACCTGTGAACCACTGAATATCCAGGGACTGTATTTCCAGAAACAGTACTCCAGAAACAGTACTTCAGAAACAGTACCACAAACCGGCAATCCACAGCCCACCGCCGGCTAACGCATGAAGTGCACCACGTGCGTCACCACGCCCAACACTTCAAACCGCATGTCTTCGATGATGTCGATCGGCGGATACTCGGGGTTGGCCGATACCAGGCGGACCTTTCCGTTTCGATACTCGATCCGTTTCACCGTCAATTCCCCCTGCACCGCCGCAACCACAAAGTCGTTGTTCCTGTGTTTCACCGAACGATCGACCACCAGCAAGTCGCCGTCGATGATGCCGGCCTGGACAAGCGAGTGCCCCTGAACACGCACCAGAAACGTGTAAGCAGGTTTGGAAATCAAGTCGTTCAAGCACATCGGCGGCTCGAGTACGCTGCCGGCTGACCGATCGGCGGGCGCGCTCGAATACCGGTTCGCGATACCCACCGTCGTACCGGCGGTCCCTTGATGGCTCGGAGGGATGCTGCTCCTGTTTTTTGCAGGCTGTGCCATCGGGCGTTGAGTGACGGCGGGCTGGACGCCGACGCGGGGCATCGAGGTGACATTAGCCGAGGCTATATGAGCAGTCGCAAGAGGCGAGATCGAGTGTACAGCAAGTGCCATAGTCTGCATGCGCGTCTAAGTGAAGGGAAGAAGAGTCGGTTGCCGGTAGCAATATACATATATCACACATATAATTGTCCAGTCCTTCTGCATGGCACCAACAATTTTTTTTTTTGCCCGTGTTGCGTACGCCCTACACCCTCCTGTCCAGCAAGGGCGTCAGCGACGACACTCGGCAAAAGAGCCGGCGGTAGGCCGCCGCCTCACCCAGCAAGAGTCCCAGCGTATCGCCTTTGGATTGAGCCCCTGGAGCCGTTTTCCACAGGCGAACGTGGCCGCCGGACATCGTCTCAACCGCCAGCCCGAGCGAGGCTAGCGATTTTAACCCCTCGAGCACCGCGATATCGGTGCCGGCCATCGCCGCGGAGATTACCTCCAGCTCCGTCTCGCCCTGGAATTCCTCCAGCGCGTATTTCGCCACGCCGGCGAGTCGCCGTTGGAATGCCGCCACCCGCTCCAATGCGGGCTCCCGCCCGAATACCACGACGGTTTCGGGACGAACACGCGCCAGCACCTCATCCACCACCTGTTGATGGGGCGGGCAGGTCCAGATCACCAGCACGGGCGAGGGCTTCAGCAGGTGCCGGCCCACCATACCAGGCCAGACAGGGCCGACCTCGCCCCACACCTGGGCGTCGGGGTAGCGGTTCACCACTTCGGTCAGTTGTCTTTCCGGGTCCGTTGACCCCCGCAAATCTTCGATCCGAAGCCCCTCCACCGCCATCCGAGGCGCCTCGCCGCCGGCTTCTCGATGTTCCTGCCAGGTCAGCGTGAGCGAGCCCCTCCCCCTGAAATAACCCACTCGCGCGCGCAACACCAGATCGAGTGCACCCTCCGGTGCACGCTCGTCGGCGCTGTTCCACCACAGCACCTCGCACTCGGCTTCCGAACGGCCCTTCAGCGTCACTTTACGATGACGGGCCGTTTTGCCGAGGGTACGAACTGAGAGGGGCTCCAGGCCGGTACAAAGGATATTGACGGGAGGATTCCCCGGCCCAAAGGGTGCGGCCGCCTGGAGCTCTTCAGCCAGATCAGTGGTGAGAGCGTCCATGTCGACCTTCAGCGCGATCTCGAGCACGGGGTCGGGCGGAGCGCCATCACGCTGTGTGGAGAGGGCCGTCGACACGCCCACCCGAAAACGATCGATCCGGTCCGCGTCAATCGCCAGGCCGGCCGCCATGGGGTGGCCGCCGAACCCATGTAGCATCGCCGTCTGGGTCGCTATCGCTTCGGTGACATTATAGCCGTCCACCGATCGCGCCGACCCACGCGCCGGTTCACCCTCCGGGCTTGCCAGCAGGATGACGGGTTTCCCATATTCCTCGACCAGTCGGCTCGCCACGATCCCGATCACCCCCTGATGCCAGTGCGGATGCGCCAGCACCAGCGCCGCGTACTGGGCTAGTGTCGGGTCTTTGTCGACCTGCTCGCGTGCGGCGCCATAGACCTGGTCGGTTAATAACTTTCGCTCCTCGTTCAGCCGCTCCAGTTCGCCCGCGATCTGCCCGGCAAGCGCTCGATCCTTCGTCGTGAGCAGCGGCACGGCCACATTGGCGTCCGCCAGCCGGCCGACGGCGTTCAGCCGGGGGCCAATGCCGAAACCGATGTCCTCCTCGGTGAGGACGGATGCCTGTATGCCGGCCCGCTCCATGATCGCCTTTAGCCCCACCCGTTCCGTCCGTCGCAACACGGAAAGACCGCGTTGCAGCAGGTAACGTGTATCGTTAACCTGTGTGGCAAGGTCGGCCACGATGCCCAGCGCCACGAGGTCCAGATACGCCTCCACCTCGTCCGCACGTCCGGCTCGCGTAAACAACGCCTCGACGACTTTAAACACTACGCCCACGCCGGGCAATGCTGCAAGGGGGTGTTCGGGCGGCAGAAACTTTGGATTGACGAGCGCCAGCGCCTCGGGCAACACCGCCGGCAAATCGTGGTGATCCGTGATGATTACCTCGACGCCGGCCGCGTTCGCCATCGCGACGGCGTCAGCCGCCGCGATGCCGGTGTCGCAGGTCACCAGCAACTCGAAGCCGGCATCGATATAGGTCCGCAGCACATCCGGGCGGACACCGTGTGACTCGCGGGCGCGGACGGGGATGTGGTAGAGGACGAGCGCCCCGAGCGCCTCCAGCGCCGAGACAAACAGCGCCGTCGAGGTCTGCCCGTCAACATCAAAATCGCCCCAGATCAGGATCCGCTCGCCACGCCTGATGGCGGTTTCGATGCGTTCGACACCGGCGACGAGCCCCGGCATCGCCTCGGGCGGCGCCGGGGTGTACCCATCGGGATCGAGAAAGGCACGAACGTGCGCCGGATCGACGAGCCCACGTTGCAACAGGATACGCGCCAGATGCGGCCGGCCGCCGGCGGCATGCAGCAGCGATGGCGGAATGGGGGTGGTTTGTGGGAGCAGTCGCCAGGTGCGCATGGAGATAGACTAATGGAAGGCAATCGCCTCGATGGCGTCCAGGTCGCCGAGAAGGTCGATGTCCAACTCGGCGTATTCGTCGGCCTCATTGCCCGTCAGCTCGCCGGCGACACGACCGCGTCCACAGAACGAGCGGTAGATACACAGTTGACAGGTCCGCTCGCGCTCTGTGAGAGCAAAATGCTCTTCGGCCTGCCGGCGTTCGATACGATCCACAAGATCGAGCAGGTAGCGTTCATCGCGTGCATAGGCCTCGGCGTCATACGCGATTAGCTCGGGGTCCTCGGGGTGCATGGCGTACCAGTAGACCATCTGGATGGCCTCCGGAGGAATGGGCACGCCGCCGGTCAACTGCGCGCCGGCGGAAGCCAGCAAGTAGCGATACACGCGGGTCTGGAGCCGATCCAGAAGATTGCGGCGTTCGGCTTTGTGAGGCGATGTCTTCCAATCGAAGATGACAGCCACCTCGCCTGTCCAGACGATCAGGTCGTACTTGGCGACCAGCGGCGGGCCCGCCGGCCCGATGGCCCCAACCAGCATCCGCTCGACAAGGCGGCGTCCGGCCACTTCGCTCGCGGGGTCATACATCCCGTAGTTCTCCCACCAGGTGGCGATACACGGCCGATCGATCGCGGTCGGTTCGAGCACGGGAGCGTCGAGCAGGTCTTGCTGCACCATCTGGTGGAAGCGCCGGCCGTCGGCCATAAGCTGCTCATAAACCAGGGGGGGACTTGCCGGCACCGCCGGCCAGGTCATCCGGTCCAGGTATTGGAGCTCGAAGCGCCGCTCACAGTCGACAAACGCCTGGAGCGTATGGGCGCTGTAGACGATCTGTCTGGGATCAGCCATGGGATTCGAGATACCGTTTGAGTGCATCGAACGCGGCGGCCGGCCTGTTTTTGCCTTTCCCGTTGTTCGATGTCACGATCAACTCGCGCCGCGCGCGGGTGACGCCTACATACAGGAGTCGGAGCCGTTCTCGGGCATATTCGTAGCGGGACAGCCCGGAGGCGTCACCTTCCCGGTGCGGCGTGCCATCGAGGGCGGCGTCGAGCTGAGCCAGCGCTTCCGCCTCCAGGTTCAGCTTGTCGCGCACGAACCACTTTTCCGACTGGAACGCATCGGTTTCCAGGCCGGCGGGGAAGTGGAAGTCGTTCACCGACAGGATATACACCCGGTCCCATTCGAGCCCTTTTGCGCCGTGCATCGTCGCCACGGCGACCTGGCCGCGATACGCCTCGGGGTCGAATCCTCCTTTATCGGCCTCGATGGCGCGCAGCCGGCGCTGGTCCTTCGCGATCACTTCAAGTTCGCGCTGGAAGGCGTCAAGTGTGTCCAAACGCTGTTCGACACCCAGATGATACTCGGCCTTTCGGCTGAGCTCGTCTCCAAACAGCTGGGTCATAGCGAGTTTTTCGGGCTCGACGAACAGGTCCTGCGCCAGCCCGGTGAGGAGCTCGCTGATCGGCAACAGGGCCAGCCGGTGCCAGGCACGCAACTGCGTCCGGAACGCCTGGAAATACGCCACTGCGTCGGCATCCTGGACGCCGGCCAGCCAGTCCGCCCCCGGCCGGGGCCAAACGAAGGCCTCGACATCACCGCATTCCGCCAGCAGCGCGGCGTGTTCGTCAAGCCGCCGGCTCGTTTCTTCGGACGACTCGTCGCGTTTCACGCGGGCAAACCAGACTTTATACACCAACGGCAACAGCTTCGTGGCGGAAGGGTGGGCCAGATGTTGGAGGACGCGGCACAGAGCGCCGGCCGCCTCACGCGTCGAGGTGGTCAACCGGAGCAAGGCATCCGTGAACGGCAGGCTGGCGAGCGCGAGCGCGTGGATCACTTCAGCGCCCTGGCGATGGGTCGGCGCGAGTACGGCCACGGTCTTGTCTGGATTTTCAGGTAGCCAGCGCTTCAGCGAACGAACGACCCGATCGAGCTCCACTTCGGGCGTCTCACCCTCGTAGTGGAAAACGATGCGGCATTCGGCAGCGGGTGGATTCGGTTGCGGGTCGCCCTCGGGCGTCGGCTCGATGAACGGGGGCCCCAGGGCGTCGCGCACTTCGGGCACGGGGGCCTCGTGCATCGTCCATCGGATGAGTTCGTTCGCCAGTTCGATGATGGGCCGCGCGGAACGACCGGAGTTCGGGAGCGCACGCCGGGCATCGGCTTCAACGAGGAAGTCGCGCAGGTATTTCGGATTGGCCGTGGTGAACGTCTCGTAGATCGCCTGGTTCGGGTCGCCCACCCGCACCCAGTTGCCGGCGGGGCCGACGAGCCGGCGTAGGATCTGCTCCTGCAGGTTGCTGCTATCCTGAGCTTCGTCTTCCAGGATAAACGGCCACTGCCGGCGCAGCCGCTCGATGAGCGCCTCGCTCGTCGGATGGTCCAGCACCTCCAACGCAAACACGATCAGATCGTCGAAATCCACCCCGCTCCGAGCCATCAGCCCCTGCTGGTAGCGCCCGTACACCTCGGCTGCAAGACCAACAAGCGCGTGGTGCTGGTCGCCCAGCATCCCCTGGAGGTCCCGATGGCTGATGCGGCGGTTTTTCAGGTGCGATATCGCGTTACGCATCACCTGTTCGAGCTGGTCGGGGAGATGTTTGTCGAGCATGACCCGCTGCCGGCCGCCGGCGTCGGCGGGAAGATAGTCGGCCAACGACGTGGCGTAGCGCGGGTACGAAGCTCGAAACGCCTCGCGCAGGATCGTCTCGGCCGTGCGGTCGTCCACGACCGAAAAGGTCTCGGGAAGGCCGAGCGTGGTGGGGGCCTCGAGGACGAGGTCGAACGCGAGGCTATGCAGGGTACAGACGTGGTAGCCGATACCGGGGATGAGCCCCTCGTCTTGCAGGAAGCCGGCGATGCGCTTGCGAAAGTTGTCGACGGCGGAGTTGACCAGCGTCACAACCAGCACCTCCTGCCCATCCGCCAACCGGTCGTCCTGGATGAGCGAGGCCGCCAGGCGGGACAACGTCCACGTCTTCCCACTTCCGGGCACCGCGGCGATCCCCATGGTGCCGCCGGTGTACGACAGGATGGCTTGCTGAGCGGGACGCGGGGTGAACATTGGGGAAAATGCAAAATGCAAAGTGAAAAATGAAAAGTGGCGAGTGAGCTGGGAGTCAACCGTCTTCGTGGTGGATGGCGACATGGACCTGCCGGGCGGCGCGGCTGAGTGCGCGTAGGAGCAGGCCTTTCTGGTCGCGTCCGGTCGCGCTGAGGGAGCTGACGAACAGGTGGGCCTCGCCGGTGCACCGACGCAGCAGACCCTGCACCACGTTTTTTAATCGCACCAATTCAAACGGGCGCTCCAGGGAATCATCCCATTGACGTTTGCCCGGCTCCCAGGCCCGGTTCAGAATGTAGGGGTTCGTGAGCGGCTGGTTGATGCGTCGATGCCAGGCGGTGCTGCCCAGATCGAGCCACAACTGGGCGCGCACGGGTCGATTGCGGAGCAAAAACGTGTGGACAGGCGCTAACAAGACGGCGTCGGCCGGCTCGGCCCATTCGAACTCGTAAAAAGCTGAAATCACCCCTTCCTGCACCATGTCCCGATACGCCTTTCCGGCTTCGGCATGTCCCATACTCGAGGACGCCTGGCGGAAGCGAGCGGCGGATTCAACGAGCGCGCCGACGAGTTTGCCGGCCTCAATGGCCCCGGTCTGCCACTCGGCCGGTGTCCGTGTCGATGGAATAGCCTGTGCATCGCGATAAAAGCCGAATCCGGGCTGGCTCAGCAACTCGCCAAACGCACGGCTAAAAAAGTGGTCGAGCGGGATCGCATCGCCGGCGGCACAGGCCTCTACCCACATCCGCAGCCCCTCATAGGCCTCGCCGATCACGTACGTGATCCGCTCCCGCAACTCCGCCCCGAGGCTCTCGAACGGCAGTAGCATCACGCCCTCACTGGCCGAGGGCACGACGGCGCCGGCCAGCAGCGACGCCCGCACCAGATCACATCCACCCAGTAACCGGTAAAAAACCAGCGCGACGGCCTCCCGCGTCGGCGGCGGGCTCCACGCGGGATGCGCGAGCGCGGCGAGGGTCAACATGACGCGCGTCACGGGCTCGTCGTGCAACAGACGAGACGGACGGTGCGCATACGTGGTAATACCACGCAGTTCAAGCTGTTGCGCGAGCGCGAAATGGACGTTGTCCCCGAGCAAGGGCGCGATGATTGCGATTTCTCCGGGCGGGATGCCGGCCTCCGTCAGACGGCCTACGCAAGCGGCGGCGCGCTCGATCATGTCGTGGTGCAGCCGATCTACATACACCGTCGCCAGCGTGTCGAGCCCGGCCGGCGCCGGCTCGCCGGCGGATTCGTCGATGGCTTCGACCAGCTTCCGGGCAAAGACCTGGAGCCCGGCCGGCGTCGTGTGCAATGTTTCAAGACGCAAGTGACGATCGCACACGGCGGCCAGTTTCTCGGCCGAGTCGGCGCTGGCTCCCATGAATAGCCGATACGAGCCCTCCGTATCGGCCACC
Source organism: Rhodothermales bacterium (assembly GCA_034439735.1). Classification (NCBI taxonomy): domain Bacteria; kingdom Pseudomonadati; phylum Rhodothermota; class Rhodothermia; order Rhodothermales; species Rhodothermales bacterium. Next base: position 10,081 of record JAWXAX010000195.1, read on the forward strand.
AGGAGGGTGGATTCCATGCGTGGCACCCAGCCGGCGATGAGGTCATGCGCGACGGGCACATCTTCCTCCACATTATCTACGACCAGATGGCGGTGTTGTCCCAGCAGGTGACGCCGCACGATTGAATCGCGCACCGCTCGATCGGCGAAGAGGGTGAGGTAGTGGGCGAAGTCGACCAATCCATGCGCCCTGGCGTACGCCCGATACGCCTCGACCGCTTCCATCGTGTCTCGAGGCAGGTCCGTCTGGCTTTTTTCGCCATACGCGACGTCTTCGAGAAACACCGGCAGATCCTCCATGGCCAGCCCGTGTGCGGCCGCCTTGTTCATGTTGTCGAGCAGTTGGCTATACAGCCTCGGGCGCGTGAGGCGAGTCGCCGCGAAGCCGCCGCGGGCAATGATGGGCTCGACCACGACCGACATGTAATACTGCGCCTGCTCGTAGGTGAGGAAAAGCGGCGGTCGGTCGAGCGAAAAGCCCGCCTCCTCGGCCATTTCAGGCCAGAAGAGCTCTACATACCGCCGCGCCAGCCCCCCGATCGTCGCCTTTTCCAGCCGATACCACTCTGCCGGCGTAAAGGCCGGCTCATAGGCGCGGGTGTAACTCCGCTGCGGCGTCAGCAACAGGATCGACTCGGGCGCGACGCCCTCATCCAGCAGCTGCCGGATGCGGCGAACCGCAAGCGTCGTTTTGCCCGCGCCGGCCGGCCCTTCGAGAAACAACGAAGAAAAACCGTCGAACGACAGATCGATGGAAAGATCGGACGGTACAGGTGTGTCCACGGGAAAGATGCAGGCTCGTTAACTACCTAGACGCATCGGCCGGGCGAAACATACCCTGACGCGCACGACGAACATACAAAAACCCGGTGACAACAGCCTGTCAGCGGCCTTATTCGCCGGCGCTACCGCGTGGCGCTGTCGTTCAATGTCCAATCGTAGCCCGCCGACTCGATGCGGTAGCCGCCGGCCTCGAGTTTCGCTTTCACTTCGCCCTCCGCATACCGCGCGATGAACCGCTGGACGGCCTCTTCGCTGCCGCCGAAGTCGGACTCGAACCAGGTAAAGATTTTTGAGAGCTGGATGGTATCACCATCGTACGGGACCCGGTTCTTGGTGGAATCCGAGAGAAAAACTCGCCCCTGGTCGTCCAGCTGGGCGTCCAGCCGGGCGCCCGTATACGCCTCGGCACGCAACGGCGGGCAGCTCATGGCGGCGCAGACGAGGGCGAAGTGGATGCGGGGCTCGGCAAACGTGGGTCGGATAATGGCGTGTTCGATCTCGTCGAGGGTCCGCGTGACGCCGCCTACCTGGCCGACCTTCACTTTGAATGGGGTGTTGACCTTCGGGATGATAAACGGGATCCCTTTGATACCGGCCGGAGCGAGCCGGAGAATACTTTTGGTGGGATAATTATCGACGATCAGCTTCATCGTCAGGGCATTGTATGCGTTGATCCAGAAGGCGAGTGCATCCTGGTCATTCATGCGGGCCGGATCGGTCTCGGCAATCGCAAGCAGGTAGTCCGATAACGCTCCCGAGGCCTTGAGGCCGGCGTAATCCATCAGGCCGGCGTCGTTGACGTGCGCGGCCAGGATCCGGTCAAACGCGGCGTGGTCGAATGTCTCGGGGGTGCGGACGCTGTCCCGGGCCGTGATGATGTCGATCCGGCCGCTTGTGCAGCCCGTCATCATGAGGCTGACGATCAGAAAAAGCATCACCATGAGCATCCGGTTCGATGTGGCGCGGAAACGAATGGGGGGTCGAACGACTCGAAGGGAAGTGTGCATGGGATCATGGATGTGAGGTAATAAGAAACTGTTGAGATGTGCGTATTGCATAAGGAGCAAGTCATCCCCGCGAAGGCGGGGACCCAGAAAAATGCCAGTCTGATGGCTGGATTACTTCGTAAGTCGCTTCGCTCGTTTCCCGCCTTCGCGGGGATGAC
>JAWXAX010000196.1 GCA_034439735.1 Rhodothermales bacterium
CCGTTGCAAGTTTCAGCCGAACCCGTTTCGCCTCTCGGCACTAGACCGCCCTGTCATCAGTCATCGAGCTGCTCAAAGCGCATGACGCGCAACTCGCCCTGCGACCCCATCTATATACACGCTGGATGATCGCCCGGCTCAGCGGTTTCACGGAGCGCGAAACACTGCAGACATGGACGGTGCCCCTTGGCGCGATGGAAGTCGTGGGCCTGTTACAGGTCTTGATCGTCGCAACGTTGCTTCCGCTGATGCGATGATGCGCGTTCATCCGGCGAAGTGATTTTTTTCGAGTAGGGGGTATTGCATTACAATCCCTTCCCCCTTCACGCTCACTCATACTCCCTACTACCCGTGACCTCCGACACCATCACCCGCGAAGATCAACTCCTGGAAGAAGCCGCCAGCAAGGGCGTGCTCGGTAAAGCCGCCATTTACACCAAGCTCTCCGGCCCCGGCTGGTTGCAGGGCGCGATCACCCTGGGTGGAGGATCGCTCGTTGGGGCGCTCTACGTCGGCATCATTTCCGGCTACCAGCTCATGTGGCTGCAGCCACTGGCCATGGTGCTTGGCGTGATCATGCTTTCCGCGATCGGGTACGTCACACTGTCCACCGGCCGGCGTCCGTTCGAGTCGATCAACTCCAGTATCTCACCTGTGCTCGGCTGGGCGTGGGTCATTGCCACGGTCATGGCGAATGTCGTCTGGGCCATGCCACAGTTCAGCCTCGGCATCGGCGCCATTCAGCAGAATCTCATCCCCGCGGTCGGTACCTCGCTCGCCTCGACCATCGCCATCGGCCTCGTCTTTTTCATCGGCGGCATGTTCATCAATGCCTCCTACGAAGCCGGCAACAAGGGCGTCAAAATCTTCGAGAACATCCTCAAGATCATGGTCGGGCTGATCGTCATCGCCTTCTTCCTCGTCGTTGGCGTGCTCACCTTTTCCGGCTCGCTGAGCTGGGGCGAAGTCGTCCAAGGCACGTTTCCGCGCATCGGTGACCTTTACCGACCGGCGCTTGATTACGCCGGGCCGATTGCGGCCACCGGCGCGCACGCCGAGGCTTGGGCCAAGATCATCGTCGATAGCCAGCGCGACATCATCGTCACCGCCTTCGGCACTGCCGTCGGCATCAACATGACGTTCCTGCTCCCGTATTCCATGCTCCGGCGGAAATGGGGCAAGAAGCACCGCGGGCTCGCCATCTTCGACCTCTCCATCGGCCTCATCGTGCCGTTCGTCCTCGCCACCTCGTGCATCGTCATCGCCGCCGCCGCCGCCTTCCATGCCAAGACCGGCGACGTCCTTCAGCCGGATGGCACGCCCGTTCGGAGCTCTGCGAACAGCTACTACGCCGCGCTTGCCAAACACCCGCTCGTGCCGCGTCTCGCCGCGACTTATCCGAGCGACGGTGCGAAGGCCGCAGCCGTCACCGAACAGCGCGCCGCGATCGACGCCCTTCCCATCGCCGATCGCCAGCTCGGCGCGATGCTGGCCCAGCGCAACAACATCCAGCTCGCGTCCACGCTCAGCCCGCTGACCGGCCCGACCATCGCGCAGCAGGTCTTCGGCTTCGGCGTCCTTGGCATGGCCGTCTCCACGATCATCGTCCTCATGCTCATGAACGGCTTTGCCTTCTGCGAGATCTTCGGGCGTCCCGGCGACCGCACGGTCCACATGATCGGCTGTGCCGTCTCCGGTCTCGGCGGCTTCGCCGGCGCATTTCTGTGGGGCAATCCCGATGCCCGCGCCGCGCTGGCCGTCCCCACTTCGGTGCTCGGCGGCTCGATGATCCCGATCGCCTACTTCACCTTTCTGCTGATGATGAACTCCCGCACCCTGCTCGGTCCCAACTTCCCCACTGGCGGACGACGCTTCCTGTGGAATTCCCTCATGATCGCCGCGACCGGCATCGCCACTTACGGCTCGGTGTGGGTGCTGGCCAGCAAAGGCACGCCAGGCATGTTTGGCATCGCGATTCTCGCCACGCTCTTCCTCGTCGGCACAGTCGGCTTCTTCCGGAAGAACTCGCTCAGGGCCTGAGCCGCACCGCCATCGGCGAAGGGCGAATATTTCATGAATGCGCGGGGCCGATCTTGCTCGAGCGCTCGATGTTGGTGTTCGCGCGCAATTGCATCACGACCGAGGGTTCACCTCCGGAACAACGAGACAATCGTAACATGTAACAGGCAGTCCCCGTCTAAATATCCCCATCTAAATATCCGAGGCCTACACCCTATTTTCACGCCATCAAATCTCAGTTGACTCCCCCTGCCGGCGTCAGCACCGTCCGCCCGCTGCGGATCCACCCTATCCGATCCGGGATCGCGGATTCGCCCACTTGCCCCCCACCAGAGCTACGCTGCCCCGGGCCGGAAGAAATCAATCCAGGTCGACCATGACACGGTTATTGACGGCGAAACCGCCCGTTCCCGCCCGCTCGACGGGCCCCCGATGCCGGGGCGTGCTGCTCCCGCTGCTAGCCCTCTGCACGCTCGCGTCAGCGCAGGAAAGTCCGCAGCGCGAAGACGTGCTCCAGGCCTTGCGCAAGGCGGCCGGTTTCTACCGCGACCAGGTGGCGACGCACGGAGCGTATCACTTCGCGTACGCGGAGGATCTGAGTTACGGTCGCTCCGAGGGCAAGGAGGGGCCGCATACCGTCGAGGTGCAGCGCGAAGGCACGCCGCTGGTGGGCATGGCATACCTGGAAGCGTATGCCGCCACGGGCGATCGTTACTACCTCGATGCCGCGCGGGCCACTGCGCTGGCCATCGTCTCGGGCCAACACTGCTCCGGCGGCTGGGACTATTTCATCGAGTTCGACCCCACCGAGCGAAAGAAATTTCCGTATCGGGCCGACGGACCCTGCCGTGACATCACGACGTATCCGGGTAATCCGGTGACGAGCCTGGACGACAACGAAACCCAGGCCGTGATGCGATTCCTGGCCCGGGTCGACAAGGCGCTCGGTTTCAAGGATCCAACGATTCACGAGGCGACCCGCTACGCCTTCGACAGCCTGATCAAGGCACAATACCCGAACGGCGCCTGGCCGCAGCGTTTCAATCGTCCCCCGGACCCGGCGAAGCACCCCGTGAAGCAGGCCTCGTTTCCACCGTCCTGGAGCTGGAAATGGCCCGGCAGCAACTACCAGTCGCACTATACGTTCAACGACAACTCGATCTCGGACATGATCGATGCGTTTCTCGAGGGCGCCAGAATCTATAACGAGCCACGCTACCTGGCGGCGGCGGAAAAAGGCGGCGCGTTCATGCTCCTGGCCCAGATGCCGGAGCCGCAGCCGGCCTGGGCGCAACAGTACGATGCCAACATGTTTCCCGCGTGGGCGCGGAATTTCGAACCGCCTTCGGTGAGCGGCGGGGAGTCGCAGGGTGTGATGCGAACCCTGATGGTACTCTACCGGGAGACGGGAAATCGAAAGTATCTGGAACCGCTGCCGCGCGCGATCGCCTACCTCAAGCGCTCGGCCCTGCCGCCAGTCGAGAAACCGTCCGAGATCCGCCGGCGGGCGCTGGCCGGGCGGCCTGACCGGATGGTCCTCGCTCGTTTCTATGAGCTGCAGACGAACCGGCCACTCTATGTCACGAAGGGAACCCGGGTCAGCGTGAAGAGCGGGTCGTCGTCATTGCTTGATGGATACCAACTCTCGTATGACGACAACTCGGTCATCACGCATTATGGCGTGCTGGTGAACGGCGACGAACTGCCGGCCATCGAGGCCGAGTACGAGCGGCTGGCCAAGGCCGACCCGGCGTCCGTGCGGCGGCCGGACAACCTGGGCGGGCTCTCGCCGTGGAGCGAGCGTCCGCGCGCAAAGCCGTCGGCGAAAGCTCTGGCGGCGCAGGTGGCGCAACTGATCGGGTCGATGGACCCCCGCGGCGCCTGGACGGAGACCGGAAGCATCGGCAAGAGCGACAGGATCGTGCAGGTCTTCGCCGCCCGCGAGATGGTGTTGAAGGTCGGAAGCCAGGTGATTCCGGTGAAGGAGAACGACATGATCGAGTTGTTCCAGGGCAAGGAGCCGCCCCGCGAACGCGTGATCCGATCGCAGACGTTCGCCCGGAATGTGGATCTGCTGTGCGATTATCTGCGGGCTTTGCCGTGAGGTCGCAACGGGCCCGCTCCGGGCCATAACCCACCTGCCCCCAACGAAACCCCGCCGAATCAAGCACGGGTTACTCTACCTGTCCATCGAACGCGTTTATCCCATGACTTCGCCCCACCGTATTGGGCTGCTCCGACGTGCCTCCGCGCCCGTTTGTTTCCTGCTGCTCGCCACCCTTGCCACGGCGCAGACGCCGGCCACCGATGCGGTGACCCGCGCCAAGTACGACACAAACAAGAATGGGCGGCTGGATCCCACCGAGCTGGCCGCGATGGAGGCCGCCCGGCCCGCGCCGCCGCGCGTCGAGGCGGCGACCGGCGACGACAACCTCGTCAAGCTTTCACCCTTCGAGGTGCGCTCCGAGGATCGCGGATACTACGCGTCGAACACGACGTCCGGGACCCGGCTCAATTCCAAGGTCGAGGACCTCGCGTCCGCGATCACCGTCGTCACGAAGGAGCAGATGACGGACTTTGCGATGCTGGATATCAACGATATCTTCCTCTACGAGGCCGGCACGGAGGGTACGGGTACGTACACGGATTTCTCGGTGGATCGCAACGCCAGCCCGGTGGACAACACGCAGATGAATCCGAACGGCGCGAATCGCGTCCGCGGCGTCGGTCCCGCCAATCTTTCGTTCGGCAACTTCGAGACCAGTGGCCGCGTGCCGCTCGATCCGCTCAACATCGACGCGGTCGAGATCAGCCGCGGACCCAATTCCACCGTGTTCGGCATCGGCAGCGCCGCGGGCACGGTGAACATGCAGCCGTCCTCCGCCAACCTGAGCCGCAACCGGTCGCAAGTCACCCTTCGCGCCGACAGCATGGACGGCTACCGCACGAGCCTGGACCTGAACCGGGTGCTCAAGAAGGGGCGCCTCGCGATCCGCGGCAGCGGCGCCTTCCAGCATGACGGCTTCAACCTCAAGCCCTCCGGCCTCGATACCACCCGGCTCAACGGCATGGTTAAGTTCCAGCCCTTCAAGTTCACGAGCCTCAGCGCGTCGTTCTCCTACTACGACATCGAGGGCAATCGCCCCAACACCACGATGCCGCGCGATGCCGTCACGGGCTGGAGAAAGGCCGGTTCACCGACCTGGGATCCGGTGACCGCAATGGTCACGCTGAACGGTGCCAAGCTGGGGCCTTACGCCAACAACGCAGTCCCGTCCTACTTCTCGAACTCCAACTTTGCCACGCTCTCGACGCTTTTCATCGATCAAAACGGGCTGGGCTTCTGGTCCCCCAGCCGTACCACCAGCACGAACACCCCGGGCACGCCCAATCAGAATGTGTTCCTCGTAAATACCACGCCCGAGGCTATCCGCGCGACGCAGCCGCTGTTCTCGAGTGATCCCACGGTGAGCAGTCGCGAGCTGTACGATTGGACGTCCGTGAATCTCGCGGCCGTCAATCGCATCAAGGAGACGACGCGGACGGCCCACCTCCAGCTGGAGCAGATTTTCTTCGACACCCCGCGGCAGATGCTCGCGCTGCAGGCCGGCTACTTCCGCGAGGATTCCCGGCGCTTCACGCGCAACATCATGGGTGTGGCCGGCAGCAGCGGCGTGACCGGCCTGCTCCATGTCGATGTGAACGAGCGGATGATCGACGGCAGCCGCAACCCATATTTCCTGCGTCCGTTCATCGGTATCTTCGGCGTGAAGGGCTTTGTCGACAACCCACTGCTGCGGGAGACGTCCCGGTTGCAGTTCGCGTACAAGCTCGATCTGCGCCAGGAGAAGAACGTGCTGCGCTGGCTCGGCCTGCATCAGTTCTCCGGATACGGCGAGTACAAGGACTTCGTGTCGAGCCGCATCGCCTACCGCGACGTGCTGCAGTCCGTCCATTCGTGGCTGCCGAACACGGGGGTGGTCGACGCCCCGGGCTTTCCCATCACGCCCGCCATCACGCGCGGCTACTTCCGCTACTATGTCGGCGACAATGTTGGCCAGAACGCCGACATGGCGCCCTCCAATTTCGTTTCGAACCAGATGTATGACTACCGCTGGGGCAACGGTGTCACCGGCAGTTTCGTGACGGAGCGGGCGAAGCTGGGAACGTCGATCGTCGGCAACGACTTTGCGCTTTCCCGAACCGTGCTAAAAACGCAGGGTGTGGTCCTGCAGAGTCACCTGCTCCGGGGCCGCGTCATTACCACCTTCGGGCTGCGCGAAGATCGCAGTTTCAACCTCACCGGCACCTCGCCGAGATTCACTTACACGCCCCCGGTGATCGACGTGGACCGCGCGTCACTCGAGGAGTGGTCCGCCGCCGGCTGGCGGAGTCGCGAAGGGAAAACGAAGACGGCCGGCGTCGTGCTGCGGCCCTGGCCTTGGCTGAGCCTGTTTGGCAATGTCTCCGACAGCTTCCAGCCGGCCGGGCCGGCGATGGATCTGTTCCGGCGCCCGCTGCCGGACCCGACGGGCGAGGGGGAGGATTACGGCTTTGCTCTGAATCTCCTCGGGGGCCGCCTCATTGCCCGCGTCAACCGGTACGAAACGAGGCAGATCAACTCGCGCAACGGGAGCAGCACCATCATCGCGCAGCGCCTGCGGGCGATCGATTTTCTGACTCAGGGCTCGGGCTCGGGGAATGTTCTGCTCTATGACCGCGCAACCGGCTGGGTGGTCAATGCCGCCGCCGCCCGCGGCACCTCGCTGACCCAGGACGAGATTGACACCGAGGTCGCGAAGATCATGGGCCTCGATAAGGCGTATACGATTCC
>JAWXAX010000197.1 GCA_034439735.1 Rhodothermales bacterium
ACCTCCGAGATCACGCCGGCCGCGTCCGGTGATTCGACGCCGCTCACAACAGGCACGCCCGCCTTTATAATGCCGGCCTTCTCCGCAGCGATCGCCTCGAGCGTATCCCCCAGAATCGCTGTATGCTCGAGACCGATCGTTGTGATCGCGCACACCGATGGTTCGACAATGTTCGTCGCGTCCAACCGCCCGCCCAACCCCACCTCTACGACGGCGAGATCGACGCCTTCTTCCGCGAAATACAGGAAGCTCAGCGCAACCGTCGCCTCGAAGAAACTCGGCCCCACGGCTTCGAATAGATCCACGTAACGCCCCACCAGTCCCGCCAGGCGCCCATCGGGAATGGCCACGCCATCGATCCGCATCCGTTCCTGCAGCCGGTACAGGTGGGGGGAGGTGTGCAGGCCTACCCTGCGTCCGGTGGACGTGCCTATCGCGGCCAGCATCGACGACGTGGAGCCTTTTCCGTTGGTTCCCGCAACGTGCGCCACGCGCAACACACGGTGTGGATCGCCCATGCCGGCCATCAACGCGGCGATCCGCTCCAGACCCGGGGCATACGCCACGGCGCCGGCTACGGAAAAGCTGGGCAATCCCAACAAGTAGGCTTCAGCGTCGGCTATCGTCATCGGGCGATGGGGGATGGATACCAGGGCAGAAAATCCGGCGCGTGTGTTCGTCAACGTGTTCGATCCGCACCCGGATCGTATCCGACGGCAGCAGCGACTCCACGCGCTCCGGCCACTCGACCAAACACACGCCGTCCCCGAAGAAATAGGCTTCATACCCCAGCTCAAAAAACTCGCTACGCTGGCGGATACGGTAGGCATCGAAGTGGTATACCGGAAAGTCCCGGCCGGCGTACTCTTGCACCAGAGTAAACGTCGGACTGCTCACGGCCCCCTCGTCGATTCCCCATGCCGTACAGACGCCTTTTACGAAATGGGTCTTCCCGGCGCCGAGATCGCCGTACAAGGCTACGACATCGCCTGGCCCCAGCGTCTGCCCCACCCGCTCGCCCAGCGCCAGGGTCTCTTCCGGACTGTGGGAAAGGATGGGCTCGGTAGCGGAAGAGCGGGGCATACGCGGGACGTCAGGTTTCCCCAAGAACGCCCGCCGCCTCGCGGTGATTCCTGTGCGGCCGGCACGCGAACTTTTGTACATAATTCGGTAGATTCCTGCGTCCCTCTCCTTCTTTCCCTCGTCTACATGCGCGCGTCATACCTCTCCCTCGTAGCCTGCGGCATCGCCGCGTTCCTGGCCGGCTGCACGCCGGGCGGCGAATCCAACAGCACGTCCAGCACCACCCCGGGCCGGCTCGAAATCGCCGTCATCCCTAAAGGAACGACGCACCAGTTCTGGAAAAGTATCCATGCCGGCGCCAACAAAGCCGCGAGTGAACTGGACGTAGATATCATCTGGCAGGGGCCCCAACGCGAGGATGACCGCCAATTGCAGATCCAGGTCGTCCAGAACTTCATCAGCCGCGGCGTCGACGCCATCGTGCTGGCCCCGCTTGATGCCCGCAGCCTCGCGCCGCCCGTCGAAGCCGCCGTCGGTCGCAAGATCCCCGTCGTGATCATCGACTCCGCGCTCGAGTCGGACGCTCAGTCGAGCTTCGTCGCCACCGATAACCGCGCCGGCGGCCGGCTCAGCGCTCGCCGACTGGCGGACCTCCTTGGAAAACAGGGGCGGGTCATCGTACTTCGTTACCAGGAGGGCTCGGCGAGCACCGCGCACCGCGAGGAGGGTTTCCTCGAGGAAATCCGCACCTACGCGCCCGACATCGAGATCATCTCCGAGAACCAGTACGCCGGCCCGACCGTCGAGCGCGCCCTCCAGGCTTCTCAAAATCTCCTAAATCGCTTCGCGGACGTTGACGGCATCTTCGCCTCGAACGAGTCCGCCACCCAGGGCATGCTCCGCGCCCTGGAAACCGCCGGCCGCGCCGGCGCCGTCCGCTTCGTGGGGTTCGACGCCAACGAAACGCTGCTCGCCGGCCTCCGAGCCGGCCACATCCAGGGCCTCGCCCTGCAAGATCCGTTCGACATGGGCTACAACGGCGTCAAAACCGCCGTCGCCATCCTCCGAAATGAGCCCTTCGAATCCCGCCTCGACACCCGGATTATGATGATCACCCCGGAGAATATCGACACACCCGAAGCACGAGAACTACTCACCCCCGACCTCGCCACCTGGCTGAACGAGTAGGTAAACGCCCCCATCGCTAATGGCTAATCGCTAATCGCCAATCCCTTGTTCTCTCTTTCCCGCATCGTCAAATCGTTCGGCCCCGTTCGGGCGCTTCGAGGGGTGGATCTTTCCGCCACCGCCGGCGAGGTGCATGCGCTTATCGGCGAAAATGGGGCGGGGAAGAGTACGCTGATGCGGGTGCTCAGCGGCGCCCTGCAACCGGATGCGGGTCATATGACGATCGACGGCGCCTTCTACACTCCCCGCACACCGCGCGACGGAAGGGCCGCCGGCATCGGGATGATCTATCAGGAACTGACCATAGCGCCCCATCTGTCGGTCCTGGACAACATCTGCCTCGGGCTCGAACACCGGCAATGGGGGTGGATCCGGCCGCGGCGCGCCGAAGCGCGCGAAGCGCTGCAGCGGCTCGGGCAGGGGGAGATCGACCTCGATGCGCCGGCCGGCCGGCTCAGCATCGGAAAACAACAGGTCGTGGAAATCGCCCGCGCCCTGCTTTCGAACGCCCGGATTGTCGTGATGGACGAGCCAACCAGTTCGCTTTCGGCCGACGACGCCAGCGCCCTGTTCACCGTCATCCGTCGCCTCAGGGACGAAGGGGTCGCCATTGTCTACATCAGCCATTTCCTGGAAGAAGTGATGACGCTGGCGGACCGATACACCGTGCTGCGCGACGGCGAATCGGTGGCCAACGGCTCGATTGCCGCGACGCACCTGGATGATATCATCGCGGCCATGATCGGCCGGCCCGCCGGCGAGTTGTACCCGAGCCGCCACCGCACGCCCGGCGATCCGCTCCTGACCGTTGATAACGCCTGCGGCCCGGATGGCGGCGCACCGAACCACGTGTCGCTCACCGTGCATCGCGGCGAGGTGTTGGGCATCGCCGGCCTGGTGGGCGCCGGCCGGTCGGAGCTGCTGCGAACCCTATTCGGCCTCCAGCCGGGTGAAAGCGGCGCCCTGCGCATCGGCCCCTCGGGGCCTGTCCGCCTCTCCACGCTCACCCCGGCCGCCGCCCTTGGCCTGGGCATCAACCTGCTCAGCGAGGACCGGAAAGCGGAGGGACTGGCCGTGGACATGACGATCACCGCCAACCTCACCCTCTCTTCCGCCCGCCGGTACAGTAAGCTCGGCTTTCTCAACCGCCGGCACGAGCACGCCGCCGCGGCCGACTGGGTCACGCGCCTGGGCATCCGCGCCCACTCCCCCCTCCAGCCGGCCCGCACCCTCTCCGGCGGCAACCAGCAGAAACTCTGCCTCGCCCGCCTCCTGCACGACGACAGCGACATCCTCCTACTCGACGAGCCCACCCGCGGCATCGATATTGGCAGCAAGGCAGAGATATACCACCTCATCGATGAGGCCGCGCGCGCCGGCAAAGCCATCGTCCTCACCAGCTCTTACCTCCCCGAACTGCTCGGCGTTTGCGACACCATCGCCGTCATGCACCGCGGCGCCCTCTCCGACGTTCGGCAGGCCGGGGAATGGACGAGCAATTCGATTATTCGATACGCGAGCGGAGGAAAAGTGAAAAGTGAAAAGTGAAAAGTGAAAAGTTCAAGGCCTGTGCTTCAATCCCGATCCCCAATTTTGCACTTTTCACGTTACACCTTTCACTCTATCCGCCCAGCCAGCCTTCGATCACAGCGATCTCATCCGGGTGCACCGTGTGGCCCATGCCGGGGAAGATGCGTTTGTCGACCACGGCGCCGAGGGCGGTGAGGACCTCGGCGGAACGGTGTACGCGGGCGACCGGGATGTGGGGATCGTTGTCGCTGCAACCGAGCAACACGGGCGTCCCAGCCAGCGAGCCGGGATACACGAAGGCCTTGTCGTCGGGAGGGGGTGCGCCCGGGTGTTCGCCGCTTCCGATGAGGCCACCGCTCAGCGCCGCAACGCCGCCGTATCGGCGCGGATGGCGGGCGGCGAACTCCAGCGCGAGGCAGGCGCCCTGGGAGAAGCCGACGAGTAGGACCCTTTCGGCCGGCACGCCGGCTGCCCCGGCCTGCTCGACGAGCCCATCGAGGACCCATAGGGCAGACGACAAGCCAGGTTCGTTACGCGTAATCGGGGCCAGAAACGAATGGGGATACCACGTCGCGCCGGCCGCCTGCGGGGCCAGATAGGCCACGTCGTCGCGCCAGAAATGGCGCGCGAGGTCGAGCATCCCTTCGGCCGAAGCCCCCCGGCCGTGAACAAGGATTACGACGGCCAAAGCGCCGGCAAGCGGCGCCCCTGCCACGGCGACAGAGCCCCCCGTATGCGGATCAATCAGATAGTCAGCCATGGTTCACCTCGCGGGGATGCCGCACCGACCGGTCAAGCGCCGGCAGCCGCGCTTCGATTTCGCCCCGACGTGATTCCATCCAGGGCGGGAGCTTGAGCGTGTCGCCGAGAGCCGGCACGGGCTCGTCGTATGCGAATCCGGGCGCATCCGTCGCGATCTCGAACAACACCCCGCCAGGCGATCGGAAGTAAATCGAATGGAAGTACTGGCGGTCCTTCACATCCGTCACCCCGACGCCGGCATCGTACAACGCCGTCTGGTAGGCCACCTGCTCTTCGTCATCCACTGTGCGAAAGGCGATATGGTGGATCGACCCTGCCCCGAAACGCCCGGCGGCTTCGCCCGGAGCGTGGACCAGATCCACATACAAGCCCCTGTCCGCCGACGCGCCGGCGTACCGATACCGCGCACCCTCCTGGCCAATCAAGCAGTACCCCAGCCGGCTCACGAGCAGGTCGGCCGTCGCCTCGATCTCGGCTAGAAGCAGGGTGACGTTGTGAAACCCGCGCAACGCATGGGCCGGCGGTACCGGACCCTCGGCCCACTGTTCGATTGTCGAGGGCTCATCTGTCGCGATGAGTTCCAGCTCCAACCCGTCCGGGTCGTAACACCGAAGCATCGGGTGCCCGAAGCGGGGTTCTTCCTCGCGTATGCTCAGCCCGAATCCTGCCAGTCGATCCGCCCAGTAGGCGACAGAGCCGGCCGGGATCGCATACGCCACCGCACTCGTCTCCCCCGTGCCGAGGCGTCCACGCGGCATGTGGCGCCAGGGGAAAAACGTCATGATCGTCCCCGGCGTCCCGACTTCATCGCCATAATAGAGGTGATACGTGCCCGGGTCGTCGAAATTCACGGTTGTCTTTACGAGCCGCTGCCCCAGCACACGCTGGTAAAAAAGGAGGTTCGCCTGGGGATCGCTTGCCACAGCGGTAATATGATGGAGTCCCTGTATGGCATTCATGATCGTTTCGTATTCATTCCCGAATCATCCACGGCCCAACTTCCGGCAGAGCGCGCCGAGCCGTTGTTGCTCTTCGGCATCGAGCCGGCCTATCGCCGCGGCAACCCGCTCCACGTGCGCCGGCCAGATCGATTCGAACAGGCTCCGGCCGACTTCCGTCAGGTGCACCTCGATACACCGGCGATCGTCGCCGCGCCGGGTACGCGCTACGAGGCTGCGGCGCTCCAGGTTGTCGAGTACCGTCGTCATGTTAGCGCCGCTCTTTAAGATCTTACCGGCCAGTTCACTCGGCATCATATCCCCCAGATGATACAACGCCTCCAAAACCCCGAACTGACTCACCGTCAGCCGGTAGGCCTGGAGATGGGTGTTCACCCGCGCCGACACCGATTCGGATGCACGCGAGAGCTTGATCAAGGTGTCGAGCGCCAGAACCTGCTCCGGGCTCCCTGAAAAATGGGTAGGCATGTATTCGGGTATATGTGAATTGACATCGAGTGAATCAACGTCGAGTGAATCAACGTCGAGTTATTCGATGTCGTACCATGGGTGCGCCAAAACGAATTCCTGTTACACCAACCCAATCGATCAGCCGCCCGGGACAAGACAATCGGAGAAGCCGGCGCGGAGCAGGAGCAGGTCGGGTGGGAGCCAGGCGACGGTCTCGATGTAGCCGGCGCCGAAAAATCCAAAGCCGTTTTCGATGTTGGTCAGCGTGCCGGGCTCGACGAGGACGTTTTCGTCGAACGCTCCGACGGGGGACACCCATTCGGCGTTACCCACATGGACGTCCAGACGCATTTCGCCGGCGCAGATCAGCTGGCCGGGGAGTTCGAGCTGGGCATACGCGCGCGCAATGAGGCGGAAGTCATCGCGCAGGGCGACGGTCAGGCTCCACCGATCCTCGCGACGCACCTGTTTCCCGCTGTAGCTCACTGTAACGGGGAGTTCGGCTAGCGTGACGCCGGCGGAACTGACGGAGAAGGTGGAATAGGTCAGGTCGATGCGCGGCAGCGCCGGCGGATCGCCGACGAGATCGATGGGGAGCTCAATCGCATTGACCGCATTTGTATTGGGCGGAACGATTTCGATCGTGATCGGATCGGGCACGATGACATCCGTGCTGTTGGTGAGCACGCCGTCCGACCGCTCGATCTCGAGCCGATAGGTCTCGCCAAATCCGATCGGTTCGGAAAGCCAGTACACATGCCGATAATCTCCATTAAACAGCTGGATGACGGAGTCGCGCCATGCGAATCGCGCGCCGTCCGAGAGGCGCAACAGCGAAACCGCCGCGTCGATGGGCCCTGGCGTGATGAGCCGTAACTGGTCATCGATCGTGAACACGCGCACGGCATGGGTGTCCGCTTTCGGGTTGATGAACCCGTAGACTGAAAAGGGCAGGTTGGTGCCGATAAACGGATTGACGTCCTCCTCACAACCGGCCAGCGCGCCGATCATCAGCACGAAGACCGCCAGACGGGCCGGCCAGAGGGATGAGCCAGGATACAGTGCGGGCATGATAGGTCGACGGGCGAAGCCGCGCCGGAAGATTCAGTTGAACGTTACCTTGACGCCGACGGTGGGCACAAAGGGCAGCTGATCGCTTCGGCGGAGGGTGAAGATGTCGAGCGCGAGCAGGTTGCGTCGGTTGTAGACGTTGATGGCTCCCGCCTGCAGGATGAGGCCGGCGTGCTCCCACTCGAACGTGCGCTCCAGGGAGATATCCAGCCGGTGGTACGCCGGCAGGACGCCCTCGAAGGGGCGGTCGTAGATGATCCGCCGGCTGTCGATCGCGGTAAAGATGTCCTGGATGCCATCCATGTTCACAAAACCATCGAATCCGATGATCTGGTTGTACGGCAGACCGGAACCGTAATTCCAGCGGACGCTGACGTCAAATACCTTGAGTTTCGTGCTCACGAGAATGTTGAGCTGATGGCGGCGGTCGTGCGGAGGCCGGAAACGCAGCCGCTCGACGCCATACCAGATCGGCAGCGCCGCCTGTTTCGCATTGTAGTGCACGGACGACAGGCCATAGTTGAGGTAGGCATAGAAGGCCGGCCGGCGCACCTCGATGCGGAGGTCGGATCCCAGCGCTCGGCCGTCGGCCCGCTGCATCCGCGACGTGAAGCGGGGAAACGACGTCCACTCCGCGATCCAGATGTTCGTGAAGTACTTGTAGAAGGTCTCGGTGGAAATCTCCAACCAGTCGTTCGGGTGGAAGCGGTACCCGGCAATGGAGTGGTAGGCTTCCGTCAGGTTCTCGGAGGGCGCGCTCACCCATGCCGTGAAGACGTTCGTCGCATCCCGCCGGTCCGTCAACCCGATCACCTCCTGGTGGTATTTGCCGGCGGCTGCGCTCACCTGATGTTGACCCCGCTCCCACACGATGCGCGCACGCGGCTCGAAGAACCGGTTGATCTCGTTGCCCGTGAACAGCTGCGCCACGACTCCAACGCGGGCGCGCAATTCGGAGGAGATGTGGATGTCCGGTTCCAGATAGATCCCGATCTTGTGCCGGCGACCAATACCCAATTCCAGATCCTGATAGAGACCGCCGAGTTGCGCCTCCAGCGAGGGTGCGCGGGCGAAAATGCCGTACTTATACTCGGTTCTACCGATAAAATTCGTAAAATTGACCGCGTAGTTGAAGCTGTTGTGCTGGGACACTCGCACAGGGTCCCCCACGGGGCCCAGTTCGTTGCTCATGTGTGACACGGAGAAGAGCAGTTCGCCGAGGAACGGTTTCCCGCCGGAAAGAAACAGGTAGCGGAGCCCGTACGCCGTGTTCTCCCAGCGCACTTCATCCAGCACCCGATCCACACTCGGCTCGCCCAGCACGCCGGCGTCGTGGGTGCGCAGCATACTGAAGGAGAGCTGCTGGTTATCGTTCAGCACCATATGCAGCTTGCCAAACGCATCGCCAAACGTGTAGGGCAGCGGCTGTTTCAGGTAGAGATCCGCCCCCTGATCGATGACGGACTGCCGAAAGGAGCCGAGGATCGACACGCGATCCCGCTTGAGCGGCGCTTCGAAGAGCGCGCCGCTTACGAACGGTGCGAGCGAAACCGAGCCGGCCGCCCGCTTTTTATTGCCGTTGCGCGAATAGATATCGATCACGGACGAGATCCGCCCGCTGAACTGGCTCCCGAATCCGCCGGCGTAGACGTCCGCCCGGTTGATGATATCCGACGGAAACGCGGAATAGAAGCCTAGGATGTGAAACGGCTGGTGGACGTACATCCCATCCAGCAGCACCATATTGTGCGAGGGTTCGCCGCCGCGGATAAAAAACTGCCCGCCGCGGTCGCCGATCGACACGACGCCGGGCATCGTGCCGAGATATGTCGCGAGGTCACGCGAGACGTCTGGCGCCGGCACCAGTTCGATATCCTCCGGGCGCACCGTCTGCAGGCCGGCGGTCACCCGCGCTGCGCCGCCGACGCGCTCGGCCTCCACCAGCACTTCGTCCATCTGAGATTCGCCGTATTCGAGCGCGACGTTGATGGTATGGATGCTGCCGGGGCGCAACACCAGCGTATCGCGGTACGGCGCGTAACCGATATACGAAATGCTGAGCAGATACTGGCCCGCCGGGATGCGGGATACCGTGTAGACGCCGTCGTTATCCGTCACGGTGCCAAAAAAGGCGCCGTTTTCGTTATCGAGCAGGATGTTGACCCCCTGCATCGCTTCGCCGTCTTCCCGGTCCGTCACAAATCCGCGCACCGTCGCCGTCTGGGCAGACGCCGACTGCGCCATGCCCAGGAGGAGTAAGAGGACAACCAACAGGAGCGAAAGGTGTGCGCGACCACCAGTGCCTTTTAAGCCACCGGAGATTCTTAAGCCACCGGAGATTCTTAAGCCACCAGGGCCTGCCATGCGCGTGGCAGCAGGCAGAGTACGGGATACGAACATACGGCTACGGCTCCGCTAAGGCGTTGGTGTGCCGGGAAGGGTGGCAAAGGGGGGGGGTGTACTCATCGACTTCGCATGAACCAATACACTTCCCACAGGCGGGCACCACCACACCTCGCCGGGTTATCACGAGGAGAGATCCGTGAAAAGGGTTTCCACGAAGCGCTCCGTATTGATAAACCCGGTGCCCCAGGACTCATAGTCGGCCGCCGGCTTTGCTGCCTGCACCTCCTCGAGCGTTTTGCCCTCGGCGACGAGCAGCATCACGGCGGAGCGCACCCGGGTCAGCATTTCGAGATATTCGCGAAGGTCCGCGGGCGTGGAGAGGGGTCCGTGTCCGGGGATGATCTTCGTCTCTTCGTTTGCGATCGACAGCGCCCGATTCGCCGCCGAGATCACGCCGTCCACCGAACCGCCCGAACCGAGATCGACATAGGGAAACCGGCCGGCGAAAAACGTATCGCCCATGTGGATGACGTTGGCGCCCGGGAAATGGATGATGGCGTCGCCGTCGGTGTGCGCTTGCGCCACATGGATGCCGCGAATCGCGTCGCCGTTGAGATGGAAGGTGACGTCCTCCGCAAAGGTGACGATCGGAAGCGCGGCCCTGGGAGCGGGCGGCGTCGTGGCATTATTCGCCGCCCGGAACTGTTCGGTGCTCATGCGCTGGTAGACGTTGTCGTGCGCGACGATGAGCGCGCCGCCGGCGCCCATGTTCTCGTTGCCGCCCGTGTGGTCGCCGTGCCAGTGGGTGTTGATGACGAAGCGAACCGGGTTCGGCGTGATCGCCGCGATCGCCGCCTTGATCTTGTCGGTCAGCGGGGCAAACTGGTCGTCGATGATAAACGTCCCATCCTCACCGATCGAAACACCGACATTGCCGCCGGCGCCGATGAGCATGTAGACGTTCCCCGAAACCGGCACCGTCTCGATCTGGACGGCATCGAAGTTCTGCTGGGCCGCCGCCGGCGCAATCGTGCTAAGGGCGATGAGCGACAGGAAAAGGCATACAAAAAGTGGTTTCAGTCCCATGGGAAGATACAAACAGGTGAGGAGGTGAGCCGCGCGCGGTGGCCGACGCGCATCACCAAGATAGTCACTGGGGACGGCAAGATCCACGCCGCATCATTCGCGCAGCATGGCGCTGCGAATCTGGCCTTCGCGGGGCGAGAGCGGATAATAATACAGGATGGCCGGCACGCCACCGGCTTCCTCACTGAGGGTGAAGTAGCCGGACTCGTCGGCCGCCCAGGCGATCGCCTCACCCTGGGGCTCGGGCACGTAGGGCATCGCTTCCGGGGTATCGGCATACCATGGATCGAGCCCGGCTTCGTACCGATATACAACGTCGTAACTCTTCACGAGGGACCACCGGCCCGAGGGCGATATATCCCCCGCGACGGCCCGTTGCGTCAAGCTCACCGACCCGCGCAGCGCCACCTCGCCGACGCGTTCCAACACAAACGCCGCACCGCCCGCCGGCGCGAGAGGCGCGCGGTAGACGGCCTGGCGACCGCTGGATTTGGTGACGATGTACAGGTCGCCTGTAGCGGGGTCGACCATCAAGGTCTCGCTATTATGAGGCCCGTCCGGGTACGTGAGCGCGA
>JAWXAX010000198.1 GCA_034439735.1 Rhodothermales bacterium
ATACAGGGGGGGGTAGGGCGCCGCGGACGGTTGGAAGGAGATGGTCGGCGAGGAGAGGCGGACGACCATGCGGAAGCCTTCTTCCTCGATTTCAACCTCGGCCACGCCGCTTTCGGCGACGACTTTTAAAAGTTCTCGTATCTGGGACAGATCCATAATAATGTGGGTGCAGATGGCGGGCAGCCAGGCCTGTGCAATCAGGCGGCCGACGAAATACGGGTAACGTACGTCCGGGTATCCGTATTAACGCGGATCACATCGCCCTCGTTGATAAACAGGGGGACCTGGACGATCGCCCCGCTTTCCATCGTGGCCGGCTTAGTGGCGCCGGTGGCGGTGTCGCCCTTGATGCCCGGTTCCGTGTTCGTGACCGCCAGTTCAACGTTTGTGGCGATTTCCACTGTCAACGCTTTTTCCGTTTCAGCGTGGAAGAGGATGTCCACCAGGCCGCCATCCTTGACGAATTCGCGGCGGTAGACCATCTCTTTCGGCAGGGTGATCTGTTCGTACGTCTCGGCATCCATGAAGTGAACCCCCAGATCGTCCTGGTAGATCAACTGGTGAGGCCGGCGCTCGATGCGGGCGGTTTCAATGCGTTCGCCGGCGCGAAACGTATTATCAACCACCTTGCTACTGCGCACATTGCGCAGTTTCGATCGCACGAATGCGCCGCCTTTGCCCGGTTTCACGTGCTGGAAATCGATAATCGTCCAGAGATCGTTGTTCCAGATCATCGTCAATCCATTTCGAAAATCGCTGGTATCCGCCATAAGGGTAATAACTATCGTCTACTTGGTTGGTTGTACGGCGGGCGAATCCTCGAGGCTGTACACAGGCCCCCGAATATACCACGTCCTACGGCTGGCGCGCCAGAGGCGCCGCAGTGAAAGCGGCGGATCAGCCGGGATGGAATCAACGCACCAGAACGCGCCTCACCGGCTAAATAGACCCTTCCGTCCGTAAAAAAGAGTAGGTGCAACGAATTCAGATAGAAAAAGTTTAATCCCCGAAATACAATCCATCAGATCGTGTACTAGTCCTCGCATCGCCTATTCCGATCCTGGCTACGCAGCGCTCGTCGGGTCTATGCCCCGCATGTCGTGGCAACAGCGCACCAGGGGCCTCTTACCAGTTACCTCTGAATCACACGTGGCTCACGTTCCCCAAATCTTGACTGGCATTGACGCGGTAGACGCCTCCTGGGGAGGTCTATACCAGGGCGGCACCTATCTATGTTACGGAGATGCGGCCAGCGGACGCGGCCTGCTGGCCATGATGTTTCTTCAGGCCGGCGTCGAGCAAGGCGAGTCGTGCCTTTTTATTTCGCCTGGCCGGCCGCAGGATTGGTTCATCCAGGCGGACTCTGTCTCCTTCGACCTCCAGGGCGCCTACGAACAGGGCCTCGTCCGCCTCCTCTGGATTCCCGACGTCTCCGGGCTCCATCATCTGGACGATCAGATGGCCGCGCGCGCCCTGAGCGATTTCGTCACCATCGTCGCGCAGGAGCGGCCGATGCGCGTCGTGATCAACGACTTCATGCCGTTCATGCAGTTCCGCTCGTTCGACGGGTTCCGCCAGGCCTTTCTCGGCGCCCTCGAAGCGCTGAGCGCTACGGAGACGACGATTCTCTTGCTGCTGCCGGATCCGATCAATCCGGTCTCCCAGAAGATCATCGATTTTGTACGCAACTACGTTAGTGGGAGCATCCATCTCGAACTCGATGCTTCATCAAGCGCGGGGGCAACCCGTCGGATGACGCTCCTTCCGGGCATCGGGCATGTGCTTCACGAACAGATCGAGCACTGGGATATCGCCTCGGAAGGGGGCGCGCCGAGACCATCGGCCCGTGGTCCCCTGCGCGTACGGACGGCCGCCGGCAAGAAGGCGCACTCGTTCAGCCCGGTTGAGCAGGCCGCCGGCGCGCGCGCGGCCACGCCGGCCTTCGCCGCCCAGCCGGCGGGGGGCATCGTGGATCGAGCCGAGTTTGTCGACGCCCTGCGTCTCTGTTACAAGCGACGCGGCCAGGATAAGGGCTCGTTTACGCTGATGGCGCTCCGAATCGATGCGAATAACCCGACGCCCTCTCCGGTTCCGTTTCCTGAGCTGGCGGACCACGTGGAACGCGTTTTGAGGGCGGATGACCGACTCCTGGTCGACCCAACATCTCGCCGGCTGGTCGTGCTCATGCCCGAAGCGCGGCCGGACCTGGTGCAGCGGTTCTTCGATGCCTTACAGAAAAGCCTCGCTCGGGAGTACCCGTCCAGCCAGCAACATCTACTGGAAAGCGTCTCGGTGGTAGTCGTACCCGATGGGCAGCCCTTCGAGCGCGCCGAAGATTTCATGGCGTACGCCATGGAGGCCCGATGAGGCTCTTGCCCGATTGCCATGCACGCGATGCCTGCGACAAGCGCCCTGACTTCATGAAGGATATTGTTTACATCGTTTTCTGGTGCTTGCTATTCGCGGCCCGCCCGGCCGGCGCGCAGCTGAGCGATGTACAGGCGCAGGCCGTGCCGGTTGCCGGCGCGCCGGCGCGAGACATCGACGTGCTCGGCCATTATGTGGCCGCGAATCCGGGAGATTTCCAGGCCCGCCGCCAGTACGCCGATGCCCTCTACGATGCCGGTCGTTTTCGAGAGGCCGCCCATCAATATGACGTCTACCTCCAGGGCATGCAGGGCAGCCCGGAGTCCGTCCACCGCTTCCTCGTCGCCCTGGCGTCGTATGACGGCGACAACGCCCGCGGCGAGCGTGTCGCCCAGCGCTATATCGCCTTTTTCCCGACGGATGCGGACCTCTACATGCGCCTTGGGTATTTCCGGCTGTGGCAGGGTAAGTACGATGGGGCCGTCGAGGCCTTCGAACAGGCGCTCCGACTCGCGCCCGGCAGCACGGAGGCGCGCCAGGGTCTGCAGGCTACTCGGGAAGGGCGCGCTGTCATCGACCGTCTTACCACCCCGCCGCCCGTGCGCGCGGCGAATCCGACCGAGCAACCGCTGCTCGATGAACGTCGGTACCGGTTTATCGAAGAGCTCCTCGCGTACAAACGATACGCCGACGCCTACGACCAGCTCATGCTGCTCTCCGAGCGCCACACCGAGACCCAACGCTGGCTCGCGATGTACGAAACCATCGACCGCGGGCTGGTGGCTTCAGCCGGCTCCACTCCGGCGTATCCCGTCGATCGATATACGTTTCTCCTCCAGCAACATCCCTACGATAAGACGCTCCGCTTCCGGCTGGTAGATGCCCTCGCCGACGCCGGCCGTATCGCGGAGGCGTACACGGTGCTGCTGGATCAGGATTATATGTCGCCCCAGGATACGGCCTATGTTCGCCGGCTGGCAATGCTCGAATCCGAACGCGCCATGCTGGCGGAAGGGTATATGGCGAAGCTCGAGGCACGCTTCGCCAATGAATCCAACGACCGCGATGTGCTCCGCGAGTTGATCGACGCGTTCCTGGCCCAGCGACGCTCCGACGAGGCGCTCATACTCTACGAGCGGATGCTGGCCTCGTACCCGGAAGATAGCGCTACCCGTCTCGACTACGCTGGCCTGCTCGCACAAAACGGCCTGTTCACTGAAGCCTTCTCCCAGGCCGAGCGGCTCCTGGCACTCGATACGACGGATGTCGACTATCGCTTGCTCTACGCACGTCTCGAAATTGCTTCCGGCGAGATCACGCCGCGTTCGGACTGGTACCTCGAAACCCACCTCCAGCGGTATCCGGAAGATGCCGACGCCCTGCTGGATCGCGCCGAACGCGAGCTGGCCCTGGGGAACCAGGACGAAGCCGATCGTCATCTGCGCCGGGCGTTTGCTGTCGGCGCGCCGTCGGATCGAAACCGCATGTATGCGATCGACGCCCGGATCGAGCGCGCGATCCAGCGCCGCGCGGTGGAGCGCGAGACGCAGGCGCTGAGCGAGGCCCGCATGCTCGGCGGACTCGGTAATGTGACGGCGGCGGTTGAGGCCTACGAGCGGTACTTTCTGGTAGCCGGCCGCCGGCCGCGCGCCGCGCTGGTCGAGATGGCCGAAGTGCATGCCGCCGCCGGCCAGTATGGCGCGGCGATCGGTATCCTCGAGAGTCTGCAGGCCCTGCAGTATGAATATGCCCTCGCGAGCCGCATCGCGCGCTACCGGTATTACATCCAGGACCATGCCGGCGCCATCCGCGATCTTGAGGCCATGGTCGCGCGCAATCCACGCGACATGGAAGCCCGCGATCTCCTCGCTCAGGTCTACGACGAGTCCCGCCGGTTTAACCAGTCGGATTCCGTCTACCACGACCACGTCGAACGCCTGGCGCTGTTCTCCCGTCTCGAGCCGATCGCCGAGGAACGGCTCAGTCAGCGGATCATGCTCGTCGAGCACCTGCTTGATACCGACTATGTGGGCCTCTTCGTGCCGGTCTCCCAGTACATCGCCGCCCGGGGCACGATCACCCGCTATGAACACTGGGCCCAGGGGATGCTCACCCAGGTCACCATCCCCCGACAGCCGCACCCGTTTGTGCTCACTGCCGGCCTCATCTCCCATTTCCAGAACGGCACGCGCCGGCTGCTGCCCGACTCGGGCCGTTCGCTGGAGCGGACCAATCAGGTGATGGTCGGGGGGATCTTCAACCTCGCCAACCCCGCGCGCGACGCGTCGTCGTTCACGAGCCGGATGTCGCTGTCGGCCGGGTTGTTCGATTACGCCGGCGGCCGCACGACCGGTTTCGCGGAGATCACCTACCTGAACCGCATCGCCGGCGACTACCAGTTCTCGCTCGGCCTGCGCAACACGGAGGGCGCCACGGTGCTCTGGTCGCCGGCCGGCGGTCAGTTCGGCCTGCGCCTTACCCAGTTCGAGGCGAAAGGGCGCAAGCTGCTCTTGAAAAATGACCGACTCAGCCTGCAAGGCGGCCTCGCCGTGAACGCCGTTCGCGGCCTCGCGGATAGCACAGCCACCGGGGTCGGAGACAACGTGGGTACCGATCTCCGCCTTGAAGGTAGCTACCTGATCGTACCCTTTACCCGTTTCGGGCTCTCTTACAACGGGATCAACTATCGGGACATCCTCGAGACGTACTTCTCCCCCCAGGATTACCGTGCATACGATATGTGGGTGGAGTACGAGCGCGAATTTAAGATCGACTGGTACATCCGCGCGCGCGCCACCACGGGCCTCGTTTCCTACCGTCGCGACGCGATCGCGGCGCGGATCGAGTCGGACCTGATCTACCGCATCGTCGATCAGGTATCGGTGAGTCTCAGCGCCAGCGCCGGCTACTCCGTGCGCTTCCTCGAGGGCACCGGTATTCTACGCGACGATCGGTATCGCATGGTGGTATTTTCCGGCTCCCTGTACTGGACGCTTTAGATGGCATTAACATGGGTTTTATAGAAGAATTGCGGGATTGGCTGCAGGTGCGCTCCGAGGGTGGAGCAGACGGCCCGAGGGTGCCGGCCGAAGGGGGTGGGGCGTCGTCTGCGCGGCGTGAAGGCGTCGTCGCGCCGGCGCGTGCGTCGCGAAGCGGCCTGCCGCAGCCCATCTCCAGCATACCGTTCCAGCCGATCGTGGTGCCCCGCGCCGATGTCGTCGAAGACAAGGGCCGCAAGTATCTCATGCGGATCCTGACCTACGGTAGCCTGTCGTTTTTCCTCTTCGTGGTGATCTATGTCTTCATGGAGGATCCCGGGAATTTCCTCCTGCGGTGGACGGGCAAAAAAAGCACGCTGTCGTGGCAGGGGCTGGGTGTCTATTCGTCTATCGTCGCGCTGGTGCTGTTCCTGATCATCCTTCTGATTCGGTACCTTACGCAGCTGAATACCGCGTACCTGGCCACGACCAAGCACACCCTCACCGAAGAGACGCCGCGCCACCTGCCGCCGGTGTCGATCATCGTGCCGGCGTACAACGAAGGCAAGCTGCTGCAGACGACGATCCACTCGCTCCTGCACCTCGATTATCCCCAGTACGAGATCATCATCGTCGACGATGGTTCGAAGGACGACACGGCGTTTATCGCCCGATCGCTGGTGGGCAACTACGGTAAGGCGCACGTCAAACTCGTCGAAAAACCGAACGGTGGGAAGTCGACCGCGCTCAACGCCGGCATCCAGGTGTCAGAGTACGATTTTGTGTTGTGTGTCGATGGCGACTCCCAGCTCTCGCCGAACACCCTCAAGGCGGCGATCCGGCATTTCGACCAGCCGGATATCGGGGCCGTCGCCGGCAACGTAAAGGTGGATAATCGGGATAACATCTGGACCACACTTCAGGCGCTCGAATATGTCGAGGGTCTCAACATGGCCCGCTCGGCCCAGAGCCTGTTTAAACTCGTCAACATTATCCCAGGGCCGCTCGGGCTCTTTCGGAAACAGGCGATTGTCGACGCCGGCTACTACAGCTCCGACACGTTCGCCGAGGACTGCGACCTCACGCTCAAGATCATTCGGCAGGGATGGCGCGTAGAATACGAACCCAACGCCCGTTCCTACACCGAAGCCCCGAACACGCTCACCAACCTGCTCAAGCAACGGTATCGGTGGACTCGTGGCATCATCCAGGCGATTCGTAAACACCGCGACCTCTTTTTTAACCCGACGATCAATTTCGGCGGTACGGTCGTGCTCTGGTCGTTGGCGTTCGAGTCGCTTATCTGGCCGGTGATGAACGTCTTCGCGAACCTCTATTTCATCTTCATAGCCACCGCCTTCGGCTTGATCTACTTCCTGGCCTACTGGTGGCTTAGTCTCACGATCCTTGATCTCATCGCGGCCCTGTATTGTGTGGCTGTCGAAAAAGAGGAAGCCCGGCTGATTTTTTATTCGCTCTTTTATCGACTCTTCTTCATTCTCATCATCGATGTCTGCAAAACGTTTGCAACCATCGAGGAATTCCTCGGGCTTGGGATGGTCTGGGGGAAATTGGAACGAATTGGGCAGCAGGCCTGAATAAGAGCTATGTGATGGCCTGATTTTTGACGGAACCCCGGTAAATATAGAGGAAACCACCATGGAGATTGTCCCGATCCTTTCCACCATCATTCTGGTCGGTACGGTAGCCACGTTTATTCTCGCTGTGGCTGCGTATGTGCTTTACAAAATGCGCGAACTGCGAGGCAACGCCGTCGAACGCCAGGAGCAGCCTGTCGCCGATCCACACGTGCTGATGGCCGTTCGCCAGCCGGGCATGATGATGACCGGTGGGGACTCCGCGCCAGCGGAAGCGCGCACGTATATGGCGCCCACCGGCACGACGCCCCCTTCGGGGCGGTATGTCGAGATGAGCAGCCAGTACGCTATTCCAGATTCCGGGGAGGCCGGCCAGCTTCCGCAGCGAGCCGCGGCCGGCATGCCACTCAGCTCATTCTTCTGGGAATACACGGACGACGGCTTCGTGCCGCGCACGCCGGCCGCCGCCCCGCGCGCCGATGCGGGGAAACCCGACAGCGCGGTCTGATTCCCCAATCGTGCGTCACTGACTCTGAAAGCTGAGGACCATGGCCCGTTTCGAGCTCGAACAAGTGAATATCTTGTGGTTCATGACCCTCGGGGTTACGGCGTTATCCGCCGGCGTCCTCGTGTATGTCCTGCTGCTCGAAAGCGCCCTGGGCACGTTCAGCATCAAGGAGTTTTACCCCCGAACGGGCGAGGACCGCGAGCCGCCCCGCATCGCCTTGCTGGCGAGCGATTATACCCGTGACATTCGCGATATCAACCCGCAGGACTCGACCTCCCGCTGGCTCGATAACCTGCTCGCCACCTGGCACGAATTCCTCAGCTCGCCCGACTACGACTTTCCCTACAGCCGCATCTCCGATAGCGACCTGGAGGCTGGCCTTTCCACCGATCATTTTGATGTGCTCATCCTGCCGGCCGCGCTGGCCATGAGCGACCGCGAAGTGGCGCATGTGCTGGCTTTCATGAAAGCCGGCGGCAGCGTATACGCCTCCTGGATGCCGGGCTACTACCGGGAGGACGGCTCCATCCGCGGATGGTCGTTCCTCGAAGAAGCCTTTGGCATCGCGTTCGTCGACTATGTAGATCGCTACCAGGGCAACTACCGGGCGCATGAGTCGATCCATCCGGGCTTTGCCGAGCCGGGTATCTACCTGCCCGTCCTTGCCGATGCGCCGGCGCTGCAAACGGCGCAGTCGTTTGCACCGCTACAGCAGTATCGCTATGTCGCCCCCACCTCCGCTCTGCCTCCGCGCGAAGACTACGTTTTGGCGGACACCCTCACGCTGCCGCTGCGCGATATCGACGGGGTGATGCTTCCCCGTCAGGCCGTGAAGCTCACGTTTTACAGCTGGCAGGGCGATCGGACGGGCCGGCAGGCGCCTTATACATACACCGGCTTCGGGATGGAGCAGTTCGCGCTGCGCGGGAATACCGTTCTCACCGCTGGGATGCCGGGCGGGTACAGCTTCAACGTCCAGGTTTTTGACCCGGCGGTCCGGTTCGAAATTGTGGGCGATAGCACGGAAGTGGTGGGCTACTGGGGCCAATGGGGTCGACATCTGGAGCCGCAACAACTCAACGAACATACCGGCATCGTCTACGGACTGAACTACGGCAGCCGCTTTGTCTATTCCGGCTTTCGACGGGACGCGATGGGCATCGGTCGTAATCCCGAAGATGTCGTCGTGATCGACCGCTTCTTCATCAATGTCATGAACTATCTGCGACGGGCGCCAACCGCCTGGCTGAAGGACTGGCCGGCACCCTACGACGCCGGGGCACTGATCGCGGCCGTAGGCGACGGCGATCTGACCAACCTGGAGGCACTCGCGGATTCGTTTCGAGCACATGAGCTTCGAGCCGATTTCTTCCTAAAGGCCCCCGAGGAGGGCGGGCCGGCGCGCGATGTGCGACCGTTCACCCGAGCGGGGAGGGTGGGCCTGCTTGACGCTCCGGGCAGCGATAGCGGCGAATCGAGCCTGTCGCATGAAAGCCGACTCGCGGCGCTGAAGATGGCCCTTGAAACGGAAACGGCGGTGCCGGTGACCTCCTACAAGCCGGCCGACCCCGGCCGGCTCAGCAAACGACTCCTTCGCGCGCTCCAGTTCACGGGGTTCCAAAATGTCCTGCCCGATTCAATCGCCACGCGCACCGCGCCGGAGGTGATGCTGGATATCGCGCCGCTGATCACCCAGTTCAACGCACAGAGCGGGACAGACCTCGAACTCATCAGCCGGCTCGGAGAGATAGATCCGGATACGGTCGTCGATCTCCAGCGGGCCGATTACCGGCGCGTGGCCCTGGAAGGCGGTGTCTATCAGCTGGTCGTTCACGATACCGGACTGGCCCGTGCGCCGTACCGCGCTTCGGTGCTCCAGACGGCCCTCGCTCTACAAAGCGAGCGGTTCTGGGTGGCCACAAGCGACGAGCTCGCCGCCTGGTGGCGCCAACGCCAGGCGATTCAGGTATCGCTCAATAGAAGCAGCGACGCCCGCGTGGTGCTCCAGATATCGAATCAGAACAGCGAAACAGTCCGGCAACTGGGCATCCTGATCGACCTTGGCCAGCCGGCCGTCAGCATTCAGATCCGCCCCGAACTGATAGGCGGCCCGGTGCCGCAGCACGAGTTGATCGAGGGTAACACGATGGTGATCATCAAGATCAGCGCCCTGCGCCCGCTCCAGACGCGGCTGTACCACATCGACATCGTTCCTGAGGGCATGGAGATCCTATCCGCCGCGCCGTCTCCCGCTCGCCCGGCGCCGGCCCTCGCCGCGCTCCGTCCTGCCCACGCACCATGATCCAGCTCCCGACAGCGCACGTTTATCCTGGCCATCCCGCCTGGCGTCTGGTGCTGGTCGTTGTGCTTGTAGGGGCTCTGGCCGGCGCCATGCCAGGCCTCGCTCCGGCCCAGGGCGTCCACCCCGATGTCCTCCTCACCCGGCCCTCCGCCGAACTGGCAAATGCGCTGGGGTGGATGACCGAGGCACGAACCCCGCCGGTGGGCGTGCTGGCGCCCATGCGTTCCTCTGATCCGGTCGTTGCCGCTTCGCGTGAAGTAGCGGATCGGGCCGTGCGGGGGTGGGAATATCTGCTGTTGGGACTCGATATACCCTACCGCATTCTGGAAGACTCGAGCCTCACGGATGCGGCGCTCAGTGGGATGCGCCTGCTGGTGCTGCCGGCGTCCGAGTCGCTCTCCCCGGCACACCGCGACGCCGTGAAACGCTTCATGGAACGCGGCGGTGGTGTGATCGCATCCGGGCCCACCGGCGCCGCGACCGCACTCGGCGTGGAAGCTGACGACGCGTTCATGCAGGAGGTCTTTGGGCTGCGCCTCGCTGGCGTGCTGCCGGATACCATCAACGGGGTGGATGTGACGCTCCAGGGCGGTCACCCGGTCACGGCCGGACTGCCCGATGGGTATCGGTTTAACGTGGGCCGCGCCCCGGGCGTGACGCTGGCCGTGCCACTCCGGGGTGAATCGCTCGGGACGACGCAGAGTTACGCCGGTGAACTCCTCGCCGACGATCCGACGCTGCTGGCGTACGGACAGTATGGAAATGGCGCCTTCCTCTGGCTGGGTTTCTCGGGCACCGATGTCTCGCACGACACGGAGTCCCAGCATGTCTTCCAGAGGCTCATCGTCAATGCCATCGCCTGCCTGACGGAAACACCGACGGTCGCCCTCCGGGCCTGGCCGAACGGCGCCCGGTCGGCCTTCGCGCTGGCCGTTTTGCCGGAAGTAGGGCACCAGCCCTATCAGTTTCTGACGGTGATGGATGTCTTGCTGGAAGCCCTGCAGACGGAGCAGGCGCCGGCTACGTTTTTCCTGACGACCGACGAGACGCTGTATTACCCGCAGATGGTCGCGCGCATGGCCGCCACCGGCGAGGTAGCCCTCTCCGCCGACAGCGACGACCTCCTGGCCGGCCAGCCCGCCCCGCTACAACTCCAGCGGCTTTCCATGGCGATCGATGCGTTCCAGACGCAAACGGGCCGTCGCCCCGTCGGTCTCTATCCGCCGGACGGGTTGTTCGATGTGGAAACCCTCAAGTCCGCCCACGACCTCGGCTTCGCCTATGTGCTCGACGCGGCCCCCGTGCGGCGGGAGCCGACGTTCATTCGCTGGGACCTCGAGCTCGATTATCGGGATTCGCTCCTCATCTCAGTTTCTCCCGCGCGACCGATGCTGCGTATGCATCCAAGCGAACTGACCCATCCGGCGTACTGGAGCAATCAACCCTCCACCAACGCCATGATCGTACGGATGGCCTCGGCGCTCAAGGGCGACCTCGACCGCGTCGATGCCTCTGGCGGGCTATTTCTTTACGGTTTCCAGCCGGGTATCCAGGCGCTGACACAACGCCGCGCGGATGTCATCGAAGCGCTGGCCGGCCACGCCCGGATGCGTGGGAGCTGGATGGCCACGCTGGGCCAGATCGACGCCTGGTGGCGGCAACGGAGCCAGTTGGCGGTGCGGATGACGCCGAGCCGGCGCGGCGACGGCTACGAAATCGAGATCGATAACGCCGGTGCATCATCCGTGGCAGCGGTCGGGCTCACCCTGCTGCTCTACGATCGCACCAGCGATATGCTGGATGTAGAAGGAGCCACCTGGCGCCTCGACGAAGTCACGCGCGAATTGCATCTCCTCATCGACCACGTTCCGCCAGGCACCACGACCCTCCGAGTGCGCATGGCGCCCACCGTCCTATCTTCCTCCGCCGGCCGTTAGCGGAATGCCTTCTCCCGGTC
Organism: Rhodothermales bacterium; assembly: GCA_034439735.1. Lineage (NCBI taxonomy): Bacteria > Pseudomonadati > Rhodothermota > Rhodothermia > Rhodothermales > Rhodothermales bacterium. The sequence continues at coordinate 11,711 of JAWXAX010000198.1, forward strand.
CAGGAACGCCACCAGATCCGAGACCCCGAGCGGCCCTTGCTCGTAGCGAAACGGCTCGCCATGCGTCGCCCCGATGCTGTACCCAAAGGTTTGGGCCCGCGCTTCGATCCACTGGAAAAATAGCGGGTTGGATACAAACGTCTGCGGCTCGTCCGTGGCCGGGACATAGTCCGGGTTCGCGATCTGCGACTTAAACGCCAGCAAGGCCCGGGTGCGCTGTTCCCACACATCGCTCACATCCACCACCAGCGTCGGCTCAAACGGGGTGGTCTGCATGTATTGTAGAATGTGATGCGGCCGCCACGGCTCTTGCGGAGCGCCATCCGGCTCGGCGGAGACTACCTTCCGCAATCCGCTGTAAAAGATAGCCGACATCGCGAGCCGGTGCGCCGCGCCGTGGTCGGGATGACGATCCACCGCTGCATTGATCAGCACGATGTGGGGGCGATGCCGGCGCAGCGATTCGACCACACGCAGCTGGTTCACTTTCGAGTTCTCGATGTCCCCATCCGGCAGCCCGAGGTTCTCGCGGACCGTCAGGCCCAGGATCTCACCCGCCTCCCGCGCCTCCTCAAGCCGGCCCTCCGGCGTCCCCCGGCTGCCCAGTTCGCCTCGCGTGAAATCGACGATCCCTACCTGGTATCCGGCGTTTGTCAGCCGGCAGAGGGTGCCGCCGGCGGCTAGTTCAACGTCGTCTGGATGGGCGGCCAGGGCCAGCAGATGGAGCATTGAGAGAGGGGGTTATGGATGAGGGATGGCGGCGCTCGCCATCGAGCCTGCTCATGCACGCATGATTCAGAAACTTGAGATTTTACTGTCTACTCCTTTGGAGATGTAGGTATGACGTAGGAATACCGCATTTCTCCTGTTTCGTCTTCCTCACGAAACGAGCGAAGCGACTCACGAAGTAAAGCGGGGATCCATGCAAATCCGCACACATAGCATGGATCCCCAATCGAGTTGGGGATGACGAAAAGGGGGCGATTGCAAAATCGCAACGGTTTCTCGTGCTCTCAGAAACGAAGATACGAGGCGCAGGGGCAATCCGAAGACGACCGCGGCGGTTCGTAAGCCTCCAATTGTTACGTTCTTGTAAATGTGTGTGATAACATTAATTCGACATAGAAATATGTTGAAACATATAATCGGTCCGGCGTACCAACAACCAGCTGCCGTGCATGCAGACACGGGGGCACCGAACGCACAACGAACCGAAAAAGGAGAACACCATGACGACCATAGAACTGGCAAAAGGCACCTACGCGATCGACGCATCGCATTCGGAGATCGGCTTTCAGGTCCGCCACCTGGGCATTTCGAGCGTGAAGGGTTCCTTCGGGGCGCTTGAAGGCACAGTCCAGGCCGGCGGGAGCCTCGCCGCCCTCTCCGCGAGCGCCTCGATCCAGGCCGCGTCCATCGACACGCGCAACACCGACCGCGACAACCACCTCCGCTCGGCCGATTTCTTCGACGCCGAGAAGCATCCGGCGCTGCAGTTCAAGAGTAATGGCGTGGTTGATAAAGGCAACGGCGAGTTCACGATGGCCGGCACCCTGACCATCCGCGGCGTGGCGAAGCCGATCGAGTTGAAGGGCGAGTTTCAGGGTAGCGCGAAAGACCCGTGGGGCAACGAGAAGGTCGCATTCACGGCCTCGGGCAAGCTCAACCGGACGGATTACGGCCTGAACTGGAACGCGGTGCTGGAAGCCGGCGGGTTGCTGGTGAGTGAGGAGGTGAAGCTCGTGCTGGATGTGCAGGCGGTGAAGCAGGCGTAAGGGTTCCTGCGGATTACCTGATCCATCGAGCCGTGAGGAATAAAAAGCCACGCATCATTTAAGGTGCGTGGCTTTTCTGCAACCGGCAAACACACGCGCCTCGTCGGCGGGACGGTGTTCGATCGCAACGACCCGCGCCTCGCGCGCGTGGATGATTATGATGTATGCGAATCAGGAGTTGAACTATGTCAAACCCCCCCAAAATGATGTCATCTCGACCGAAAACGCCGGCTTGCCGGCGTGAGAGCGGAGACACGAGCGCAGCGACTGATGAGCGAAGCGAATAAACCTCCTTGAGCCGAGCACTTCACCCATCTCAAGGAGGTCGCTCAGCTGCCGCATCGGCTGGCGCCGCTGCGTTCGTTCGCGATGACAGGCTGGCGTTTAAAAAACACCACTCTGCGCCAGATCGGATACCATTTTTCTACTATGGCCTTGCTCGAGCAAATCCACGCCCACAAACCCCTGGCCGCAGGCCCGGCGATCCGAGGCGCCGCGCGCCCTCTTGACCAGCGATGAGGTGCGCACGCCTTCGGAGAACCAGGCCATTTTCGTTCACGGGAATAAGCATCCCGTTCTAATTCGCACCCGGCCTTATTTCAAGCGGTGGTCGTACCGGCTTCGCGCGCGCCTCGACCCGCCAGAGCTGCCGCGCGTCGATCAGGATGTCGCGGTCTCGTTGGTTGATGTAGACGCCTCGCCTGGCCGGAGGTCGTCTTCGGGCCCACGGGGTCAAGATCCTCTCTCGGGCCAAGGCCCGCCCGCGCCCCCGCGCGCGCTCCTCCCCGAACGGTTATAACAAGGACGGCCCGGCGAGTTTACGGCGCCCCTTGCGAACGATTCGCTAAAGTAGTACCTAACAGGACGCCGTAGCCGGGGGACACACTACGGAGCCCGGCGGTTGGGCCGCACGGCGATCGTACCACCTGTTGCCCGCTCACCGGCCGGCCGAAACTCACGGCCGCAGCGTAGCAGCGAAGCGGAAAATCCTCATGAATGAAGACACGTCTACACTCATTCTCCTGCTCCTGCCTCTGGTAGCCGGAGGTATTATAGCCGCGCTCAATTCAAGCCAGACGAACGCGGTCATCGAGCGCATCGAGGCGTGGATTCGTGCGCGGCAGGAACGAGCCTCTCTGGGGACGGGGTTTTTCGCCCGGTATGTGTTTAACCCGCTTCTCTGGCCCATCGTCAAGTTCTGTGACTGGACGGATGGGTTTCTCCATCAAGGCATGAAGAACGGCGCGCGCGTTGCCGCCGCGCTGTATTTCCTCGGGCTCTGGCTTCTCGTGTTGTCGGTCGCGATCTATCTAGTGGTTGTTCTTGCCATTATAGCCCTCGTCATTTTCATAGCGGCCAAGTTCCTTGGCGGCTCTTCGTCGGATTCCGACGACGAAGAGCCGCGGCGTGTAAACCGGGCGATTGACCACGCGGGCCTGAGAGGAAAGAAACTCTATTCCGGATCGAGCTGGCTGAGCGAGGAGCTCAAGGGGCGGGTCGACGAGGACGGGAATATATACCGGGGATCGAGTTGGTTGAGCGAGGAGAAGATTGGCCGGATCGATGAAGATGGAAATATCTATGAGGGCACGAGTTGGCTGAGCGAAACGAAAGTGGGCCGCATCGCAAAAGACGGGACACTGCACAAAGGCTCGAACTGGTTTTCTGAGGAGCGGGTCGGGCGAATCGATGATGACGGCAACATCCACAAGGGCACCAACTGGCTGAACGAGGAGAAGCAGGGACGAAGTGGCGACTAGCTTTCCTCTTCCCGAACCCACTCCAGAAATCCCCGGGGAGAGAGAATGACGATCTCGCCTGCGAAGCGCGCCGCCTCGTCGAGCAAGTCTTTGTCCCGGGTCACGAGTACGTCTGCCCCGCCGCGAAGAGCGGAGAGTAGTACGGCGTCGTCGTTCGGATCGCGCAGCCCCCTGGGGGCCATGTCGGTGGGCACCGGCTCCATGTGTGCGGCCCGGTTCTTTAGATCACTCAGGTATAACGAAACCTGCTCGGGAGGAGCCTTCATCTTCGTTGTCAGAACGCGCTCCGTCTCGACGGCAACAAAAAGGCCCAGCACCAGATCGTGCTCGGCCAGAACGCGTTGCTGCAGCTCGTAGGCTACAGTATGGGTGAAGTAGGCGCTGATAAGAACGTTGGCATCCAGGAAAACGCGCATAGCTACTGTTCAGCCGCCTTCTCTGCCCGCACCTCCTCGATAAGCCGATCCACATCCTCGTCCGTATAGATGCCTGCTTTTTCGGCGAGGGGCACAAAAATAGAGCGCCAGTACTCGATCGACTGGAGATTATCGAGGCGCTTGAGAAGATCGAGAACGACCTCTTCGGGCGAAGTACCCTGCTGGTTGGCCAGCCGCTTGAGGGTCTTTTCGACCGTCCCTTCTAATTTGAGCGTGATCGTGGTCATAAGCGTAAGATTTTCTAACTCTCCAAGGGTACCACGAATTCCAACGTCACGCAAGGCGGGGTGTTCTCCCAGCCGCCAGGCCAATTGTCAGGCGATCAAGGACGGCCCATCTCCCCCGCCCAGGTGCACGATCTATTTGGCGCCAGCAGCGGATCAACAGGACGAGGATCGAAGGGCACGTACTGATGCGGAGAGTTCCCAAGAGTCGATCGGTCGATGTTGTTTAGGAAGCGGTGGTGCAGCGCGAAATGGCCCTTTTGTAGAATCGGAACAGAAATGAACGTTAAGCAACCGGCTTAGCGTACGATTTTTTCCGTTTTCTGAGACGACCCCAATGTAAGGCTTAGCTTACTCTCTGCTTTAACGGGGGAATATCATGACGGGTGCAGACTTGGGTCGTGATGCTCTGGCGAGTTGGGGCTACTCATCATCGGAATCATAGATATCCAAGAGCAGGCGGAGGGTACGTTTTTCACGTTCTTAGATCTCATACTCTCGGCTTCCACTCTGGCCTGACAGCCGGACGGCGGCCTCTACTGAGTGGGCAAGGGCTCTGACAATCGCGTCCGCAGTGCCTCCATCGAGATACGTTGCAAAGGTTTCGGTCACGCCATAGCTATCGTTCTCCCGTGAGGTCTGATCGTAGAGATCGGAAAGTTCGTAGCGCTCGCCGTCGATCAGGAAAGCCGCTCTGTCCATAAAAATCCAGGACGTGCCTCCGTAGCGAGACGAGCCTTTGTACCTCAGGCCGAACACGAATTGCTTCGTTCCGTCTTCTGTCACCTTCAGCCGAGATAGCGTCACACCTTCGCCTCCCGCAGTCTCGCGCATCGGGTCATCGTACCACGTTACCCCTTCAAATTCATCGGTGGTAGCATGAACTCGCTCTATGGGACTGAGCGCTGGATTCTCTTGCAGGTCGGCGGGAATGTCTGACTCGTTATCGCCGGAGAAGTCATCAGCACCCGTCCAGGACCTATACAAGTCTCGGTGCCCACTGCGTGGCAACTCACCCACCGCGTACCAGATGGTCCCGCTCTCATCATCCTTATCCACCTCGGCTATTGCGAAGGTGTCGCCCAGATCCCAACCCCAGTACTCGAATCTAATCCCACTTGGACGGTCACGCCGGTCAGGACGGCTCATAGAACGGATAGCTTCGGCTCCTCGCTCATTGCTCTCCGCGATGGCGTCGAGGTCGAAGCTCGTATCAACGGTGTATTGAGTGCAGGCGTCCAAACCAGATTCCCCGAAATGGTACCGAGTGATGGTCATTTGATCTCCCTCCTGCTCCTGATACCAAGAGGATATGGCGTTCCAGACCCGCAGCGGCGAGTCTTCTTTGAGGTGGACCTCCTGGCGGGAGTCTCCCCACTCTGCCTCGGTGAGGCAGGGCTTCGCAACGACAGGATTGACCGCGAACAAGATGACGAGCGCTGTAATGTGCCTCATAGGAAGAGCGGTATAACCATTGATGATCAGGGCGTTTTGCCCTGATACGTCCGGCTCAGCCTGTTATCAGTGCAAAACCAATAAACAAGGCGTTGATAGGGGCATAACCATGAACATCCGACCACATTATAATTACTACCCAAACCGAATCGCAAGCTCCGGTTTTCTCATGGGCACCATTAGGCTCTCCGTGTAAGCGCCGGTTGTAAATTTCCGGAAAGTGCCGACCGAAAATGTCCGGGTTCATGATCGCGGCCGGACGTTCATCCATCAGTGGAGAGAGTCCGGTC
>JAWXAX010000199.1 GCA_034439735.1 Rhodothermales bacterium
CGGCGGGCCCGCCGCCGATGACGATGGCATCGAACAGGGAAGGATCAGTCATTATGGTATGTCACTCAACCTGGGTACTCACCCACCACGTGGTGCCGCCGGCATCCGTAAAGCCACCGCGCTTATCGATATCCTCCGCTTGCACGGGTTGTTTCACGACCGTGGCGCCGGCTTCAACGGCACACTCAAAGATGGCGTCGACGTCTTCCACGTACATGTGCACGTGGCTCGGGTTCGCCGGCCAGCCTTCGACCGCATCCGTGGGCATGACGACTGAGTCGTCGATCCGAACCTCTCCGTGTGCGACCTTGCCTTCACTCCCGGGCATCATCCGCAGCGCCTGTGCCCCAAATACGTGGATGAGGAAGTCGAGGGTGCGCTGTGCGCCGTTCACCGTGAGGTACGGGGAGACGGAGGTGTGGCCTTCGGGTTTAAATGCCATGTAGGATTCCTGGTTAGAACCGAGTTATCAATCTACATCGTCTCTACGGAGGATCATCTCGCTCGTTCCTGAGGATCACCCAAGACAAGTGCGCTCATTCAAATCCGCCCCTTTCAGCTATCTGCCATTGTATCAGCTACCATGGATCCCCGCGTTCGCGAGGAAGACGAGGACAAACGTTGTACTCAATCCTCCTCGCCGTAGAGACGCCCCAGTGGCGTCTTAGGCCGTTCAAAGCGGGCCCGCCGGCTGCACCAGGTCCCAGCGATTGCCATACAGGTCCTCGAAGACGGCGACGGTTCCGTACGCCTCCACACTCGGCTCGCGAACAAACCGCACGCCTTTGCCTTTGTAGGCGAGGTAGTCCCGCTCGAAATCGTCGGTGTGGAGAAAAAGGAAGACGCGCCCGCCGGTCTGGTTGCCGATATGGGACCGCTGGGCGTCGTTCGAGGCGCGCGCCAGGAGGAGGCGGGACTCCAAGGCCCCCGGCGGAGCCACCACCACCCAGCGCTTGTCCTGCTCGGGTTGGTAGGTGTCCTCGATGAGCTCGAAGCCGAGCGCGCCGACATAAAAGGCGATCGCTTCATCGTAGTCGCGAACGACAAGCGAGACCAGCGCAAGGTGTTGAGGCATGGCGATGTTTGATGCCGGTTTCTACCGCGGATGTCGTGGTATTCGGCAAAACAAGCGTCTATGGCAGGCCGTATGGCGGAAAGAGGTTACCGAACTAAGCGCCTATCCGACGGCCAGAGGGGTTGGCTTTATTGATTTGGAGCCGGCTTTGTCCGCCCTCACTGCCGCACATAGCGCAGGTGCGTGGCGGCCGGTCCGTCGAGCACCCTGTCAATACGAAACGGCGTCCCGGGCGCGTGTATGTTCTCGAAGAGACGCCGCCCGCCGCCGAACAACACGGGCGCCAGGGCGATTTCCAACTCATCAACGGCGCCGAGGCTCAGATACTGCTGGATCACATCCGCGCCACCCGCGATACGAATATCACGACGGCCTGCCGCTTCCCGGGCCCGTTCCAGGGCACGCTCCGGCCCGTCATTGATAAAGTAAAAGGTCGTCCCGCCGGGGCGCGCCCAGGGTTCGCGTTTCTCGTTAGTAAGAACGAATACCGGTGTGTGAAACGGCGCCTCCTCTGGCCAGGCGCGCTCGCCCTGGTCGAACATGCGCTTGCCCATGATGTTGGCGCCGATACGCTCCGTGGTGTGGCGAACCAGGTCATTGACCGGGCCGGTTTCTCCCCCGGGCCCGAGTTTGAGGTTATCGCGGAAGTACTGCTGATTGAGGATCCAGGCCATCAGCGCGCCCCACTTGGCGCCCCAGTTTTTGTACCCTGGATTTTCCATGGTCATTCCTTCCGGCGCCAGGTAGCCGTCGAGGCTGAGTCCGATGTTGACGAAGATTTTGCTCATGGTTCTTTGATAGGTTCGGATGTTGGCCCGACATGCTGTTGCCCACCCGTACCGGGCTATACCGATGGAGGAGGCAAGAAGACGCTCACGGCGGTACAACGCATGCCTTCGAGCCCTGCGTCGATGAAGGGGGGCGGGTTAACCCGCCGCGGCTGGTGTAGCCGCATCGAACTGCGATTCGTCGAGGTAGCAACTCACCGTGAAATCAAGGTCCAACTCTGCGAGTTTCCTCAATTCGGATGTGGAGTAGGCTAGGTTGCATTGGCCATCGAAGGCGTAAGAAGCATGAATGTAGAGCCTGTCAGTACCGATACGACGGAACGTACCGACGTATTTCAATGCGGCATCGAGAAGCCACTCCAGTTTCTCTTTCTCCGCCACGGCCTCGGGCACCGCCAATGAGGCAGCACCATACGGCGACGGCTGGCCCTTGTAGCGACCGCGCTTCACGATCTCGCCAGGCTCCACCTTGTGAATCATTGAGAGCCCAGTGAGACGTTCAGCTTCCGAAGGCGGAAACATATCGCCTTGAAGCTCGAGAGTCGCGTACAGCTTGGTCATTGCGGTTCATGGTGGGCTAACGTTTGAGCTCAGACCGCGGCCAGACAGGTCTGGCGAGCCTTAAGTGCAGTTATAGGTGTTAACGATTGTGACGAGACTGCTGCGCGGCGGACCTCATGAGCAATGATAGCTGCCATATGAGATCTAATGTCATGCGCATTGCCGGCGCAGTGCTTACGGGCTACTTTGGTACGTATATCGAGCAAAAGCGACAGCAACACTTGTCGAACTGGCACCGACGAGCCCTTCGTCAGCATTTATGCGCGTGTGCCACCCCGACACCCATTAGACCGGCTCTCCGATCACGTACAGGGTGTCCCGCGAGAGGTCCGCTCCTGACGCCCAACCGATACCGCCGCCCCTGTTGATAGGCGCGACGCGGCGGAACTCTTCCTCGTCCTTCAAACGCTGAAACACCCCCTTGTCTAAGAACGGACGGCAATCGACGCGGCGTACTTCCCCATTGGCGAACGTCACCCGTAGCACATAATCGGCAAGGGGTTCGACTTCAGTAACTCGTGGGGCAAGATCAACAACGGTATCTGACATGGATGCATTAGCTTAGTGGCTCGATCTTCTCTGGCAATTCACCTTCAACGGCAGCAGCCCATGCCTGTTGCAATTCCTTCTCCCTCAGTACAGCCCACGCCTTGACTAACTTCTCCTTCTTTGGAGGAATCGAACCGGCGAGCACCTCGGCGTCGGAGATGCTGACGACTATTTCCTCTCCAGCATACTCGGCGTGGAAGTGTGGCGAATGATGCACGTGGTTGTCCTGGTAGTACATGTAGATGACGATGCCAAAGAACTCTGAGATACGCGGCATGGGCGAAGCTATTGGAGTCTCAATTAATGATAGCTGAGGATGAGCAGACTGTACAACCACTAACCTTCAAGGTGTTTTGCCCGGAAATGGCCGGCATCGCCTGTTATCAAGGTGCGAAGCACGAAACCCGGGCCGGCGTGTTAGCAAAAACGGACTGGCCCGCACAAAAGGTAACAGCTTACTGCGCACAGCGCAATGTTCTTTACGATGAGGCATCGATCGGTCGGTAGGATCCGCCAATCTTCAACCACTGTAGGCGTCGGACCATTGCCCTCGCCTCCCTTCATTCCCTCGATAGCTTGACATACAACCAAACGGTTGTATATTGAGGCATGACTCCTTCCCTCGCAGATCACACGGACCGGCTCTTTCACGCCCTGTCGGACAGGACGCGCCGGGATATCCTGAGGCGTACCCTCTCGGGTGAACACTCCATCACCACCCTCGCCGGCGCCTACGTGATGAGCTTCGCGGCCGTGCAGAAACACGTGGACGTGCTCGTCCGCGCCGGGCTCATCACCAAACGCCGGCAGGGGCGCGAGGCCTTCGCGAGCGGCAATGTGGAGACCATCCGCACCGCCGAATCCCTCCTGCGCGAGCTGGAAGCCATCTGGCAGGACCGCATCTCACGCATCGATGAGCTGCTGGAGGAAGAAGCAAAAAACCAGCAGAACCCCTCTCCCAACCCCTAAACCGGGAATACCACCATGCCCGTAGTCAACATCATCCGCGATGTCAAAACCTTCACCCTCACCATCATGGCCGAGTTTGCGGCGCCGCCGGCGCGTATCTGGGCGCTGTACGCGGACGCGCGCCAGCTGGAGCGGGTCTGGGGGCCACCGACCCACCCGGCCACATTTGTCGACCATGAACTCAAGCCCGGAAAGCGCTCAACCTACTACATGACGGGCCCCGAGGGACAGAAATTCCACGGCTTCTGGGTCATCACGGAGGTCGACCAACCCCTCAGCTTCCACTTCGAAGACGGCTTCGCGGATGCGGACTTCAACCCGATCCAGGCGATGCCGAGCGCCCGGTGTGTATACCGCCTGGAGGCTATCCCAACCGGCACCCGCGCCACGTATACCAGCACCTATGCCTCCCGTGAGGACCTGGAGAAGGTGCTGGCAATGGGTGTGGAGGAAGGCGCGACGCTCGCGATCAACCAGATCGATGCATTGATCGCGGGGTAGTGGACGGGTTACCGCGACGGCTCGAAGTGGCGCAGAGTGGTGTTTTTATTAATGGCCTTGTCATCCCGACCGACCCCGCGTACGCGGGGAAAGTGGAGGGACCTCCGTAAGTCGGGCAGTTTGCCAATCTCAGGGAGGTCCCTCCGCTGCAGAGCTGACAGGCGCCGGCACTTTCGGTCGGGATGACAACGTTATTTTGATACTCACACCACTCGGCGCCACTCCCTCACTTCTCCCCGACCGCCAGATAGAGCCGGCCCCCGTACACATGCGGCGAGCCCTGCAGGTAGCGCCACTCGAACACCCGCACCATCTTCTTCATCTCCATCCACACCTGCCGGCTCAACTCGGCGCGGGCTACCTGCTCGACCATCCAGGTCTGAGGGACCCGCCTTTCGGCGTATACATCCATCAGCACGATGCGGCCGCCGGGAGGGAGGAGCTCGACGGTGCGTTCGAGGACGTGGACCCAGTCTGTAAACGTGCTAAAACCGAGCGCGCAGACGGCGCTGTTCACGACGAACTTGTCGCCAACGGCCAGTTGCAGGCCGGCGCGGCTGACGTGGTGGGCATCCTGCTCGGTGAGTATGACGTTGGTCCAGCCATGCTTTTCCACACGCTGGGCCGCCTTGCGTAGCATGCCTTTTGAGGCATCGAGGCCGATGAGCCGACCGCGCGAGCCCAGCCAGGGCGCTATATACGGGAAGTTCTGGCCGGTGCCGCAGGCGAGGTCGAGCACGGTGTCGCCCTGTTTTGGGGCGAGGGCGTTGACCAGCTGCCGGCGGGCGTCGCGGTAGAGCGGCTCGAGCGCGAGGTCGTAGACGTGTGAAAACAGATCGTACCACATCATGGGCAGGCACCGGCGCGTAGGGGTTCGATCATCGGGGAAGCTGGAATCATATCACCGCTGAATCGCAGATGAAGTCGGGCACGATGCCGGTCGATTCGATCAGGATATCCGCCATGTGCGGCAGCGTGTTGCCCGTGAGCACCAGCGCCGTATCGATCCCGAAGTGGTTGCCGCCCATGATGTCGGTCGCGAGCGTGTCGCCCACCATCAGGATATCGGTCTTGGCGACCTGCCGGTATTTCTGCACGTGTTCGAAGGCGAAATTGAACATCTGGGCCTCCGGCTTCCCGAATCGGATGAAGGTGCGGCGGATGACCCGCTCGATGAGGTCTGCCACGGCGCCGATCGACACCGCGATCTGCCCGCGGGAGACCGGGTACGAGGCGTCGGTATTGGCGACGATGACCGGGATGTTGCGGAGGCGGAGCAGGTTGACGGCCTTGTTGATGTCGTTATTCCAGTCGAACCCCTCGTCGTCGAGCAGGACGAGCGCGTTGACCGTATCGGCTTGGTCGAGATCGAGGTCTCGGACGGAGATGGCCTGGAGCCCCATGGTTTCGATGTAGTGGGCCGAGGCCGGCGTGCCGAGGTACGCGATCACCCCGGTGCGCACTTTGTACCGCAGATAGTCCCGCGCCAGCATGCCCGAAGAGACCACCTTGTCTTCCGTGATGCGGGTGATGCCGGCGCGCTGGTAGACGTCGGCCAGTTGGGTCGGGCTGCGCGAGGCATCGTTGGTGAGCACAAAAAAGTCGATGTTGTGCTCGGTCAGGTATTCGAACGTGGCGTGGATGCCGGGCGTCATGCCGCGGTAGTTTTTCAGCACGCCGTAGGCATCGAAGAAGATCACCTTATAATCGAGAGCCAGCGTTTTGAAGGCGCACCGTTGCATGAGCAATCCGGGTCAGCGAAGGGACAGATGGTTCAGGAGGAGATCGGCGTCAAAGCGGACGTCCACCTCGGGAAAATAGCGTGTAAACGCCTCACTCTGGAGTTGGTCGGCGTACCGCGGGCGAAAAAAGTGCCGGCCGTATTTGATCACGTAGTTCAGGATGAAGAACCGATAGGCTTCCTTCAGGAAGCGCACCTCGTCCGCCTCGAGCGGGTAGACGGCGTGGTAGGCCTTCAGGAAGAGTAAAAAGCGGGGCTCCATGAAGGTGTCGACCACGTAACTAAACGTGGTGCGGTCGCCGCGGTCGGACACGACTCGGCTGAAAAAATAGAAATCGAGCATCCGAGACGACATCCTGAACCAGTCATAATCCCAGCGGCTGAACAACGCGCCGTTGTCGTCGAGCGAGAAGTTGCCAATATTCCAATCCACAAACACAGGCATTTTCAAGAACCGGCCGGCGCCGCAGGCGTCGTGGCCGGCCAGGAACAGCTGGCACTGACGCCGGATGGCGCCTCGTTCGTCTTCCGTGGCTGTGCCCCATTCGGCAGTCGTCACCCGTTCGAGCAGTTCCCGAATGTCCCATTCGAGCGTTTTCGACGACGCCGGCAGGTGGGGTACGGCATCGGCGCAGGCCCGGTGAAAACGCGCCATCTCGCCGCCAAAGCGCTCGATATCGGCCGGCTCTAGCCGCCTGGGGAAGCGGTTACGGATGCGGATCGGGTTATAAAAGACAACCCAGACATCCGTCTCGCCCTCCTGCTGCCGGAAGGTGAACACCTCCCCCTGTTTCGGGAGCGAGCGAGCGAGCAGACGCGCGAAGGGCGGCTGGAGGGTTTTCGCGAGGGTGTTGATGATCGTATGATCTTCCCGGAAGTGCTCGTACTTGCCGAAATACGACACTTTTCCGACTACGAAGCGGCGGTCGGGGAGCTGCACTTTGTAGACATGATTCGTCGACACCTGGGCGCTGATGTCCTCGATCCAGAGGGCAGGGGTCGAGGGGTCATACGCCGCCCAGGCATCCCGGACGATCGCGGTGAAATCGATAAAGGACATGATCGAGGCGGATTAGGGACGGAGATTACGGAATCCTCGGCCGCCAATCTGCCTGCGATGCGCGCCCACGAATTATTTCACGAGCAGGATCGGTGTGGTGGATACGTGCCCCCCGCCGGCGATGCGGACGAGGTACAACCCGCCGGGTAACGACGCGCCCTCGATCTCCAGTTCCTGTACGCCGCCCCCCTGGACCACGCCCTCGTGCAGAACGCGCACCAGTCGGCCGGTGGCGTCGAACAGCTCGGCGCGCGCGGCGGAAGCCTCGCGAACGGCGAATCGCACGGTAGTGGACGGGTTAAACGGGTTTGGATAAGCGGGCTCGACCCGCAGCGCGGTGGTTGCATCGATACGGATACTCCGCGCGGCGGAGTAGGCGAAGGCGCCGTCGAAGTCGATCTGCTTGAGGCGCACGCGGTAGTCGCCGGGCGCCAGGGCCGAGATTCGGTAGGTGTACGATTGCGGAGCGTTGGTCGTACCGGCTCCGGAGACAAATCCGGCCGGCTCGAAGTCGCCTGTGCCGGCGAGTTGCACCTCGAAGCCGGCGTTGTTCAACTCGCTGGCCGTCGTCCAGGCCAGAGCCAGCGCATCGCCGTCCGCCACGGCCTGGAACGCGGTGAGGGAGACCGGCAGCGGCGTGTCGTCGCCTTCGACGACGTCGAGGTACTGGTTGATGGGCACATTCTTATACGAGTTCACGACGCCCGAGGGCCACTCGACGACGAGGGTTTCGACGATTTTGGCATCGCCGAAGCCGAGGTGGACGCGCAGCGAGTTCTGGCTGTAATCCGCACCCGTCGAGAGATCGCGACGTTGCTTGAGCGTCTCTCCTCCGATCGAGGCCACCGCGGTGATCCGCGCGCCGATCCCCCACGCATTCGAAATATCACCGACGAGGCGGAGGCTTAGCCAGTTGCCGCCACCGGTGTTTCGGTAGAGGAAGTTGGGTTGTTCGCTGTCGTTGGCGACAAAGAGATCGAGGTCGCCGTCGCGGTCGTAATCGGCGAAAGCGCCCGAGACCGAGGCGCCGCCGTCGGTCGAGACCGGTTCTTTGGTCGCCGGCTCGAAGCTGCCCTTACCCTGATTGAGGTAGAGCGTGCTGCCTCCATCGCGGTTGGCGACGAATACATCCAGGTCGCCGTCGTTTTCGACATCACCCCAGGCCGAGCCGAAGCCTCCGATGCGGTCGGCGACAAGGGGATCGTTAAAGACCCGGACGAAGCGGCGGGCGCCCTCGTTGAGGAACAGCCGGTTACTGCCGGCCTGGTCGGTGGTGAAGAGGTCGAGGTCGCTGTCGTTGTCCACATCCACCCAGGCACAGCTCAGCGTGTTGCCGCCGCTGGTGACGATGGGCGATTCGCCCTCTTCCTCGAAGGCGAAGGTGCCCTCGTTCCAGTATAGGAGGTCGTTTGAGCCGGCGATATTGCCGATGAAGAGATCCTGGTCGCCGTCGTCATCCGCATCGCCCCAGCAGATCGGGGCGGAGTCGCCGATGTCTTTTACGATCTGGCCATCCTCGAAGATCTTGAAAGCGCCGGGCCCGTTGTTGCGGAGGAGGACGTTGGCGACCTCGCCGGGGGTGGAAAAGAGTACATCCAGGTCCCAGTCGTTATCGTAGTCCGCAATGCCGGCGAAGCGGTAGTCGTCTTTGTCGGAGGTGAGGCCGTTGTCGGTCACCTTCAGAAGCGCACCCTCTTTATTAAGATAAAAGAAGGCCGGCTGGCCAAGGTTGGTGACGAGGAGGTCCAGGTCGCCGTCGTTTTCGACATCGAACCAGCGGCTGCTGGCGGATTCACCAACGTCGTTGAAGGGGAAGGCGTCCTCGATCCATTTAAATTCGCCGTCACCCAGGTTGGCGATGAGGGTGTTTTTCTGGCCGAACCAGTTGGTGACCATGAGATCCTCCCAGCCGTCGCCGTTATAATCGCCCCAGCTCCCACCACTGGAGTTGGTCTTGGCATCCGTTATGACGGACGGGAAGACACGCTCGAATTGCTGGGCGTTGGCCGGCAGGGCGAATGGAATAAGGGCAACAAGGACGCGGAGACGGATCATCGGAGTGTGGATTCGTGAGCAAGGGGGCGTCAACGAATGCGCATAACCTACGAAAAAACCGTCATCCGGGCATCATCGTGGCCGGCGTTAAAACACCGGCCTATTTTGCCGCATCGCGACGTGATACTTGTGCGCCATCGCCACACGATGGCCGGCGTTAAAACACCAGCCTATTGTGCCGCATCGCGCGGCGATGCGGGCCTGGCCGGGGGACGTCCAATCATGGCGTGGCCGGCGGTAAAACACCGGCCTATTGTGCCGCATCGCGCGGCGATGCGGGCTTGGCCGGGGGACGTCGCATCATGGCGTGGCCGGCGGTAAAACACCGGCCTATTTTGTGGCATCGCGCGGCGATGCGGGCCTGGCCGGGGGACGTCGCATCATGGCATGGCCGGCGTTGTGGCCGGCGTTAAAACACCGGCCTATTGTGCGGCATCGCGTGGCGATGCGGGCCTGGCCGGGGGGGTGCGTCGCTGGGGGTTAATCCCAAAGAAATCGTGAATCCTCGATTTTTACGGAGTGCTTCTGCAGCAATTTGAGATATTCATCTTCAAACGAAAAATGGGCATGATGGGCCCTTTGGTTGGCAATGTAGCGAGCTGTTGTCCTGACGACTGATCGGCTTACCGAAAATATACCATACCCGGTTTGCCACGCAAATCCATCAAGCTCAGGAATGGAAGCATTGATCCATCGCGATGATGAGCCCTTGACATATTGAACTATCTGACTGGGCGCCTTTGTTCGGGGGGCGCTCACTAAAACGTGTACGTGGTCCTCCACACCTCCGATCTGCACTGGTGTCACATGGTGCTTATTTGATGCTGCTCCCAATGCCGACCAAACACGTTTTTCCACTGCGGGCGTTATAACTCCAACGCGTCTTTTTGTGCTGAAAACTATGTGGTAGAAAATTGCCGAGTATGCGTCTGCCATCGTGATTCTGATGCGTGGTTCGAGTCTATACTCATATAGACGTTACCTACATCTCGGGCATACCTTCGGTGAACTAAAAAAGGCGTCGCAGAGCGACGCCGCATAATAGCCCCCGTGCTTCAGCTCGGGGCAACGGCAGGCGACCCGTTACCGTGCCTCCTTGACGCCGTCGCGAGATGCCGGGCGTAGCGTGGCCGGCGTTAAAACACCGGCCTGTTTTCCGGCATCGCGCGGCGATGCGGGCCGTTTTCGGGAGGAGCGTCGCGGCATGTCCGCATCTAACGCGGCCGGCGTTAAAACACCGGCCTATTGTGCGGCATCGCGCGGCGATCCGATACATCGAGGGCCGGGCTATTCCCCCACCGCACCGGCCAATACCCCGCCCGGCATCAGCATCTCCGGATGCGCCATCAGGACCTCTGCGAAGCGCTGGCCGAGCAGGTTGTGGCCGAGGGCGTTGGGGTGGGTGTCCCACTCCGCGAGCTGGATCTGGCTTTCGTCCGTGTATTCGTCGAAAACACCGACCAGCGACCACACGTGTTCAAAGCCGGCGTCTTGAGCAATCGTGCTCCAGCGCTGGAATTCTTCCGTATTTTCTTTGCCGCCTTCCCGATGCCCGAGCGTGCGGGGGATGAAGAGCCATACGGGCGTGACGCCCTGGGCCTCGAAGGAAGCCAGCAGCCGGTCGTAGCCCCAGCGGACAAGCGCATCCTCAAGCGGATCCAGCCGGCGCTGCTGCTCGGAGTGCACCATGTCGCGCGTCACGCCGGCGTCGTCGACGAACTTCTGGAGGTCCGCCGGCAACACGACGCCATCGTTGTACAGCTTGAGCAGGTTCGTTACCGTGCGGCTGCCTTCGCCGGCGTGGGTGGTGATGAACGCGTAGTCGAAATCAAACGGCGGCATTTTCTCTTCGGCGATCACCACGTACTGAATCACCGTGTAGCCGCCCACCGAGTAATTGAATAGCTCGTAACCGGCGCCGCTCGTCGGCCTGTACTCGGCGTTCAGCCGGTCCTCCGTCACCTGTTCGAACACCTGATCGTTCTTGACGCCCCAGCCCATCTCGTACGACTTGCCGAGCATGGCCATCCGCACGGTGTCTTCGGGTTTTTCGAGCGCGTATTCCTGGTCGCGCATCCGCCACTGGTTCGTGGAGAGCGGCGCCCGCTTGAAGACGGTTTTGATGGAGGGAAAAAGCTCCTCGAAGAGCAGGGTGTTGGTCTCCTGCGCCACGCCGGCCGGCACCATGCCCTTCCAGTCCGCCGGCCGCTTGTCGCGGCTCTCCCAGAGCTGCGACATCTGGACGCGGTTGTCGAGCAGCTGCTCGTAGTAGCCGCGCTCCTGCACCTGGTCGTCGTGGATGCTCAGGCGGTCCGCCTGCAGCGAGGCAATAAACGAGGCCGGACGCACGCCGGCCTGCTGGTTGACGGTGGGCTGGCCGACGAGGAACACCAGCACGATACCCACGCCGGTAAATACGGCCGTCTTCGTGAACGAGGTCTTCCGCTCGTCGAACACGAAGCTCCAACCCCGGTGCTCGAGGTAGAAGTAGAGCAACAGTAGGACGGTCAGCCCCAGCAACGCGAGCACGACGAGGCCGAACTCGGACGCCGGGCTGTTGCCGGCCTGTTTCATGACGGACCACCACTCGCCGGCGGATTCGCTGCTCCAAAAAGACCACATCAGGCCGAGGAACGCAAACGTGGCGACCGTCTGAAGCGCCAGCCGCGCCTTCGCCCCAAGATCCCACGCCTTGGCGCCTAGCGCCTTCCCCTTCTTCCCCTTTTTCGCCTCCCAGACTGAGTTCGCGGCTACGAGTACGCCCAACACGGCCCAATACACGCCATCCACCACGGTCAACGGGAACGCGCCCTGCAGCCAGAACCACTGATACGAATGGAGTAGCCACGTGCAGGCAAACACGACGATCGTGCTGAACACGAGGGCCGAGGTCTCGCCCCAATGCCGGACGCGCATGAAGAGGGGATAGAAGAAGAGCTTCATCATGAAGTCCTTCCAGAAGATGTTGATCCGCCGCCAGTAGTCGTTGAAGCCCGAAGCCAGGAAGTACATCTTGTGGGTTTCCGGCAGGTTGAACCCGAAGAGGCACATCATCCCCACGATGAGGTGGAAAAGACCCGAGATCCGCAGATACAGCAGATAGCTCGAAACGATAAACAGCAACACGCCGCCCAGGTCCTGGATGCTCGCCACCGAGGGACTCATGTGGTAGTAGACCACCCGGTACAGGATCAGGTGGAACACCCCCCTGAACATCCACAACACCCCTTTCTGGTAGATGGTGATGTCTTCCTTGTTGTAATAGGTCCGCCGGAACGTGATGTAATCGACGATGGGGTAGAAGGGGAAAATGATGTTCGGAAGCTGGAAGAAATACGTGAGGCGCTCCCAGATCGACACCTTTTTCTTCTCGTTGCGCATGTCGTAGAGGTACAGCACCATGCGGAACATGAACATCGACCCCAGGATGGTCAGGGTGATGCCGATCGGCTCGGGCGCGTTCATCCACCCGCCCCGGAACGCCACCAGCACCGCGCCGACGCCGGCCAGCAGCGCCACGCGCACCCCGTACGGGATGGGCAGATGGGCGAGCCCGATCATGCCCAGCGCGACACCCACGAGCCAGCCGCCATTCACCACACCGAATACCATGACGATAGCCGCCACGGTCAGGCCGAAGAAAAACGGCATCCGCCACGGCCGCGGCAGCCAGGAGTGGACGATAAACCCGCCAAAGACCAGCGTAAGCAGGTCCAGCAAGCCGCTGCTTTCCTCGATCTTAAACAGCCGGATCACCAGCAAAACGAGGCCGAGCTGCAGGGTGACGACCGCAAATTGCATCAGGTTGACCGGCCGCGCCATCGCCGCGATCTGGGCGAAGATGGACGCGCCGCCGCCGGCGGGCGCGTTCGCGGTATCGGCTACGGATTTGGCTTGATTCAACATGACTCGGTCTTTCGATTCTGTATCGTTAAGGCTCGTTCGGCCAGAATCGGGTGTGCCGATCCGGTGCGTTTCGGGTAAATGAGAGACGATTATTCCGGCACCTGCAGGGTGTCGGCCGGCGCAAAGGCATTCCGCGCGTTCAGTTCGGCGAAAATCCGCTCGGCGATCAGCCGATGGCCGCGCACGTTGGGATGCTGATCGTACGAGGCGATCTGGACGGCGTCGGTGTCGTGTTCGCCATAGGCGCCTTCCAGGTTGAGGACCGTAAACCCGGCCCTGCCGGCCAGATCCGTGAGGATTTTTGCCCACACGGGGTCGATCCCCTTCGTCTCGCGGGTAGTCGGGAGGAGCAGCGCCATCGGCGTGATCCCACGTTCCCGGCTCGCCTCGGCGATGCGCTCAAAGCTCCAGGCCAGGATTTCCTGTCCATAAGGCTTGAGCAGCGCACGGATCTCGCTGGCCTCCATGCCGGCCTTCGCTCCAGCGCGCGCGATGAGGTCCTGCAAGAATGGGTATCCGGTCTCGCGCCCTTCCTGGACGATGTTTTCGAGCTGCATGAGCATGCGCCGTTCCTCGGTGGAGTACATGGCGTACAGAACAAGGTCCGGCTCGAATCCAAAGATCTTCCGCTCCGCCACCGGCACGTTCTGCAGCGGGCTGTAGCCCCCCACCGCGAAGTTGAGGATCTCGACCGGCCCGCCCGTGGCGTTGACCAGGTCCTCGAGCACGTTTTCGTAGGTGCTGGAGTCCGGCACGCCGGCGCCCTGCTCGTACGAAGCGCCCAGCAGCGCGACACGGTAGACGCCGGCGGGCTTCGCCTGCGTGTACGGGCGGTCGCGCATCCCGAATGTGTTCGTCGTAAAGATCGCTTCCTTGAAGCTGCTCACGTACGACGGCTTGAGCTCATACACCAAGACGCCTTCGCCGGGCTGGACGAGGTCGGTCTCCATGATCGGCGCCCAGTCCTCGGGCGGCTCTTCCTGCCGCGCCCACGACAGCTGCGAGGTATAGCTGCGGTTGTCCATCAGCCCTTCGTAATAACCGCGCTCCTCGATCGCCGCGTCGCGGGCGTTGAGGCGGGATTCCTGGATCGATGCGATAAACGTGGAGGCCTGCTCGCCGGCCCGCTCGTGCACCTGTGGCAACCCGATACCCGCCAGCGCCAACGCCATCAACCCCGTC
>JAWXAX010000200.1 GCA_034439735.1 Rhodothermales bacterium
ATCCGAGTACAACGGCCTTGATCGTGATCTCGGGCAACGACTGCGACGCCGGCACGTACGGCACGATGGGGTCGGTGTCGGCTGAGGATGAAGACATATGAGTGGATTGACGTGTTTAGAGACTGTTGGGATTTCCACAATCAAAGGCATTGTCATCCCCCGGTCAAAGCCGGGGGCAGGCTCCCGCGAAGGCGGGAAACGAGCGAAGCGACTTACGAAGTAATCCAGCCATCAGACTGGCTTTTTTCTGGGTCCCCGCCTGCGCGGGGATGACTTGTTCCTTATGCAATACGCAAATCTCAACAGTTTCTTAAGGTTTAATGTTCGTTGTTAGAGGATCTGGTTTGATGTCCCGGTTTGGGAGATGTATCCCCTTAAACCCCGAACCTTACACCTTAAACCTCACTGCGACCACTCCGTCGGTTCCCGGTCCCACCGGTGAGCGCGGAGGGTGGTGAACAGGGCGGCCGGCAGGGGGCCGGCGTCGCTCGCGGCGATGTTGGCTTCGACATTCCGGATCTGGCGCATCCCGGGGATGATGGTGCTCACCGCGGGGTTATTCAGGATGAAGCGGAGAGCCATCTCGGGCATGGTCATACCCGGGGGGATAAGTGGCCGAAGCGCATCGGCATGTTCGACGCTCGGTATCAGGTTCTCCGGAACGAAATAGGTGCTCCGCCAGTCGTCGGCCGGCCAGGTGGAGGCCTTCGTGAGGGTGCCGGTGAGGGTACCCTCGTCGAACGGGACGCGGGCGATGACGGCCACGTCGTGTTTCTCGCAGGCGGGGAAGAGGGCGTCCTCGGGATTCTGGTCGAAGATGTTGTAGATCACCTGCACGGC
Organism: Rhodothermales bacterium; assembly: GCA_034439735.1. NCBI lineage: Bacteria > Pseudomonadati > Rhodothermota > Rhodothermia > Rhodothermales > Rhodothermales bacterium. The sequence continues at coordinate 841 of JAWXAX010000200.1, forward strand.
GTCGATGGCGCCGGTCTCCACGGCGCGGACGCCGTTCCATGGCTCCCACCGGTTCAGGCTGATGCCGATCGCCTTGAAGAGGCCCTGGCGTTTCAGGTCCGCCACCTTCCCCATCCACCGGTCGTCGTCTGCCCAGGCATCTTCCCAGACGTGAAACTGCATGAGGTCGAACGATTCCAGGCCGGCGTTTTTGAGCGAGTTGTGGGTGTAGGCCTCGATGTGGTCGGGCGGAAAGCAGTCGTCCAGTGTAAAGCCGCGCCGGCTGGGCCAGGCAAAGTTTTTGGGCGGGAGCTTGGTGGCCGTGTAGAGTTTCTTGTCAGGATGCGCACGCACCAGGGCGCCCAACAGCCCTTCGCTGTGGCCCTCGCCATACCCCCACGCGGTGTCGAAGAAATTGCAACCGAGGGCGACGGCGCGGTGGAGTGCCTGCATCGACGCGTCGTCGTCGGACCCCGTCCATCCGCCCATCCCCCACATCCCGTAGCCAATCTCACTGACCTGCCAGTTCGTTCGCCCGAATCGCCTGTATTCCATGGTGGTTTCGCTTTGTCCGGCTCTTAAGAAACAGTTGAGATTTCCACAACCCAAGGCATAGTCATCCCCCGGTCAAAGCCGGGGGCAGGCTCCCGCGCAGGCGGGAAACGAGCGAAGCGACTTTACGAAGTAATCCAGCCCTCAGACTGGCATTTTTCTGGGTCCCCGCCTGCGCGGGGATGACTTGCTCATGATGCAAAACGCAAATCTCAACAGTTTCTAAATGTTCTAAAATAAACAAGGGCGCCGCTTGCCGCGACGCCCCTGCGAAGTAACGTATTTCTGAATCAGGATGCCAGTGCGAACTACCGATTGACGGCCCCCCCCTGGCCGCGCCGGTCGCCGGCGCCACGCCGCTCGGCGAACTCGGCCATTTTCTTGTCGTACGCGGCCAGCTGCTCGGCCGATAGGATGGGGACCAGCTCATCGCGAGTGCCCTTGTCCAGATCTTCCATTTCGGCGCGCATCTTCTGCATGGTCTCCGGGCTCCGCTCGCCACTGCCCATGTACGATTCCATGAGTGCGGTACGCTCTTTCTGCTGGTTCTCGAGGATGCCGCGCACCTGGGTTTCGAGATCCCCGGTCACGCCGAGGGCTGTCACGACCTCGGTCAATTGGGCTTTCATGCGTTCGGCGCGCTGTTCCGGGCTACCGAAGCCGCCCTGGGCGCTGGCGGAGTGTGATGCTACGGTAAGAAAAAGACCGAATACTAAAGCGATGCCGGCGATGCCTCGCTGGATGGATATGCGATGGTTCATGATATGAGGTATGGGATGGATTCGACGAAATGGGTAGCGCTACGGGGAAGCGTTCGATGATATGGACGATTCTCCCGCGGTCCGGATTCCAGCGACCGTGATTAATTTTGGTGTGCCGGCCCCGCGCCGTGGATGATGGCTGCGAAGAGGTCGATCCCGTACCACAGGTTGGCGATCCGCAGGTTCTCATCCGGCCCGTGCTGGTTGTTGTCGTGGTTGGCGATCGGGACGCCGACGACGGGGAGCCCGAGATGGTCAACAAAATGGTACAGCGGCAGCGACCCGCCGAGTGTCGGCAGGAGAGCGACCGGTCCGTCGCAGGCGGCCCGGACGGTGCGCACAAGGGCCTGGACGATGGGGAGCGTCATATCGGTCCGGACGGCGGGAAAGGAGGGGTCGAGGCCCAGCCGGGCGATCTTCGGGTGCCGGCTCCGTGTGGCCGCGTCCGGCTCGGCGTCGACGAGGTGCCAGCCATCCCGCCGCAGGTGCGCCCGAACGCGTTCGATCATCACATCCGGGTCGAGGCCTTTCACGAGCCGAATATCCACGCTGGCGCGGGCGACCGAGGGGATCATGTTGAGGATGCGCCCATCCGCGATGCCGCACTGGATGCCACGGATATTGAGCGAAGGTTGCTGGATGCGCTGGTCCAGACGGGCGTTGCCGGCTTCGGTCTCGGCCAGGCCCAGCTCGGCGCGGAGCGACCCGTCGAAGTCGGGCAGTGCGTCGATCGCCGCCTGCTCGATGGCGTTCAGAGGCGTCACGCCTTCGTAGAAGTCCTCGATGAGGACACGTCCGTCGGGCGCCTTCATCCCGGCCAGCATGTGGGCGAGCAGCAGGCCGGGGTTGGGCGCCCAGTTGCCGTAGTGGCCGCTGTGCAGGTGGCGGGTCGGGCCGTACACAGTGACGGTGAACCCAGTGAATCCCCTCGCTCCGAAAAACAACTGCGGCTGGCGGTTCTGGTGCACCGGACCGTCGCAGATGAGCAGGATGTCCGCCGCCAGCCGATCCCGATGGGCGGCCAGGTAGTCGCCGAGCGTGGGGGAGCCGGTCTCTTCCTCGCCGTCGAAGAAAAATTTCAGGTTGACGCGTGGGGCGAGGCCGGCGGCTTCGAGGGCGTCGAGGGCCGTTAGGATGGCTGTGAACGGCGCCTTGTCGTCGCTCGCGGAGCGGGCATAGATCCGGCTGTTCGGGTCGATGGGCGCGCCATCGGCCGGAAACGGGATAGGTTGGCCGCCCTGTGGGATGGCGTTGGAGAATAACGTCGGGGTCCAGGGAGGCGCCGTCCACTCTACGGCTTCGGCCGGCTGCCCGTCGTAGTGGGCGTAGAATAGCAGCGTGGTGTCGGCGCCGGGTACGCGGCGTTCGCCGAAGACCACTGGCGGCATGCCGGCGATCTGCCACAACTCCGTGTCAATACCTCGCCGTTCCATCTGCGCCGCCAGGTACGCCGCGTTGGCCTGGATGGCCAGGCTGTCTCCGGCGATATTGGGCAACGCCAGCCATTCGGCGAAGTCACGCAGGATACGCGGGCCCTGCGTGGTCCTGTAGGCCCGGGCGGCCGCCAGAGCCGAAGAGATGGCGGAGGAATCGTCCATGCGGTCAGGCCACGCCGCGCAGCGTTTCCTGGATGAGCATCTTCACGACAGCGCGCAGGGCTTCGGTGTCGTCGGCGCCGCTGGATTTGGCTTCGTTGTAGGTGCGCACCTGCCAGTGGGCGCTGGTGCCCTGGCCGAGGATGGTTCGGGCGTGCCGGACCTCCTTCACGCACCCGAAATGTTCGGCGTCCTCCTGGATGAAATCCAGCAACTCGTCCAGCAACTGCGCATAGGGCACAATCTTCCCTTTGCCGTAGTCGATCAGGCCGCGCTCGAACCCGTACCGCTGGGCGCGCCAGCGGTTTTCGTTGAGGAGCAGGTTGGCGTAGGTGCGCCAGCGCTGGTTGCTGCGGCGAAGGCGGTAGAGCATACGGAGCCAGCAGCGGTAGAGGGCGGCGACGCAGATCGCGTCTTCGAGGTGGGTGCAGAGGTCGGAGATGCGCATCTCGAGTGTCGGGAAACGCATGCTCGGCCGGATGTCCCACCAGATCTTCGAGCTGTCTTCAATGACGCCGGCGTCGATGAGGATGTCCGCGTGCCGCTTGAACTCGGCGAAGCTGGAAAACTGTTCGGGGAGGCCGGTACGCGGCAGTTCGTTCCAGACGGCGATGCGGTACGACATCAACCCCGTGTTGGTGCCCTCCCAGAAGGGCGACGAGGTCGTGATCGCCAGCAGGTGCGGGAGGATGTAGCGGGTCTGGTTCATCAGATCGATCCGCATATCCGCGTCTTCAATCGCCACGTGTACGTGCATCCCACTGATGACCATGCGGCGGGCGACGGCCTGCATGTCTCGCACGAGGATGGCGTAGCGATCCTTGTCTGTATGCTTCTGGCTATCGGTGGCCGAAAACGGGTGAGTCGAGGCGGCGATGATGGCCAGGTCGTGCGCATTCGCCACATCGGACACGGCCCGTCGCAGCCGCGACAGCTCGTCGCGCGCGTCCTGAATGGTGTGGCAGACGTGGGTGCCGACCTCGATCTGCGACTGGAAGAATTCGGGGGTTACCTGTCCCTCGAGGAGCTTCTTGCACTCGTCGAGCATCGTGGGAGGCGCCTCGCGAATGAGGGCACCCGTTTCGCGATCGACCAGGAGGTATTCCTCCTCGATGCCGATCGTAAAGGTGGGTTCAGGGATCATGGGTGGCGTGCAGCGAAAGCGGAGACTACTCGCGAAGATCGCGCTCGCCAAAGATAGCATTTTTTTGGCTAGAACAAGGGGTGCGCGTGCTATTCCCGCCTGGCGGCTCCTTTGTTTTCGGTCTGTTGCTGCACGTAGTCGCGTAGCACAGCGTTCATCATCGATTTAAAGGAGTCCCCTTTGTCTTTGAAGTAGTCCACTACGCCACGATCGAGTATCAATGTGACAGACTCTTTTTCTTCTGGTATGACGGGAATGGCGTCCCGATACCAGTCATCCGGAATACCGAGTTCAGCATTCTCTTCCAGAGCAAGCTGCTCGATTTCTTCTTCGGTCATCTCCTCGATCCGGTGCCAGTCCGTATCGTCCAATCCCTGGCGTAGCTGGGATTCGATTTCTTCACGGGAAAGCCTGATGATATTCGGTTCTTTCATGACTACGTGCCCGTCTAGCCGATATAAGTCGGATTCGGTGCTTCCGACGTGTAAAGATTACCGTCCAGTGCCGGCCATCCAGTTCGCCCGTAGCCATCCAGCGAGCCTCGGGGAAATAAGCCGATCTTCTGACGATGCAACGCCTGGCGAATAGTAGTGTAGCCCGTCGTAGACTGATACCATGTTTTTTGATATTAGCCATGTTCTTGGCTTCGTCCCACTCAAATTCCTGGGCGAGCATAGGGTCCTTACGCCGGGTCTATTTCTTTGTGCCCAGTGTACCCCTACGCCAGGATCCCAACATGATCGGAGGATGAAATGTCGCCCGGCGTGCTGTTCAAATAAAAAAATCCGGCCAGAGATCGGCGCCCGGGGTGACGGCGTAGCCGGCGAGGTCGGTGACGCCGGCGCGGGCCAGGGCCTCGTCATCGATAAAGAAGTCTCCGGGGCAGGCGCGGCTGTCTTGCGAGAGGATCCAGTGGGCGGCGTCCGCCACGATGGCGGGGGTGCGGGCGTGCCGGGTGGCCTCGTCGCCCCCGAGGAGGTTCTGGACGGCGGCGGTGGCGATGATCGTCCGCGGCCACAGGGCGTTGACGCCGATGCCGTCGGGTTTAAATTCTTCCGCCATGCCCAGCACACACAGGCTCATCCCATATTTCGCGATCGTGTACGCCACATGGGGGGCAAACCAGCGGGCTTCCAGGTTCAGGGGGGGAGATAGATTCAGGATGTGGGGATTGGCGGCGTTGCGGAGGTGGGGGAGGCATACCTGGGCGCAGAGGAACGCGCCGCGGGTGTTGACCTGATGCATGAGGTCGTACCGTTTCATCGGCGTGGCCTCCGTGCCGGCCAGGTAGATCGCGCTGGCGTTGTTGACCAGGATGTCGATCCCCCCGAAGGTAGCGACTGCACGGTCGACGGCATCGCGGACCTGCCCTTCCTCCCGGATATCCACCACACAGGGGAGGACGCGCCCTCCCGCGGCCTCGATCTCGGCGGCGGCGGAGTAGATCGTGCCCGGGAGCTTCGGATGGGCCACCTCGGTCTTGGCGGCGATGACAATGTTCGCGCCGTCGCGTGCGGCGCGGAGGGCGATGGACTTCCCGATCCCCCGGCTTGCGCCGGTGATAAAAAGCGTCTTGTTGGCGAGTGCAGGCATGGCGGCGGTGGGACGAAAGGAAACAAGCGGACGATTCATGGGCCGGCGGTTGGGAAGGAAAACGGGCGCGCCGTATCTTGCCCCCGGCTGTAGATGGTACCCAATCCGTGCGGTAGTTAAAAACGGCAGGTTAACGCAGCCGTAAGAAACCACTCGAAATCGGCTTATGAAGATCGGCATACTCCTCTTCCCGGGCTCCAACTGCGATCACGATTCCTACCACGTGGCAAGCCACGTGCTGCAGCAGGAGGCGCGTTTCATCTGGCACAAGGACAGCCGGATGGGCGATGTGGACCTGGTCATCGTGCCCGGGGGATTTTCCTATGGTGACTATCTGCGCGCCGGCGCCATCGCTCGATTTTCGCCGATCATGAAGGACGTCGTTCGCTTCGCGCAGGAAGGGGGATTGGTGATGGGGATCTGCAACGGCTTTCAGATCCTGTGCGAGTCCGGCCTGCTCCCGGGGGTGTTGTTGCGGAACGCCTCGCTCCGGTTTGTCTGTAAGGACGTGTATTTGCGTGTTGAAACCACCCACACGCCATTCACCGGATCGATGCGGGTAGGCCAGGTGCTCCGCACGCCGATTGCGCATGGGGAAGGCAATTACTACGCCAGCGAGCAGGAGCTCGACGCGCTCGAGGCGAACGATCAGGTGGTGTTTCGGTATGCGACGGCCGAAGGCGACGTGACGCCGGCCGCCAACCCGAACGGCGCGGCCCGCAACATCGCCGGGATCGTGAATGCCGGCCGGAATGTATTGGGCCTGATGCCGCACCCGGAACGGTGTGCCGAGACCTTGATTGGCAGCGGCGATGGCCTCCATGTCTTTGAGTCGGTGCTGAGCCATTTGGGCGCATTGCTTCCGCGCTGAACGGGTACTGAAACTGAGCTGGTACTGAATCGGGGCTCAATCTGTATCTGAGCCGGCGCCGTATCGAGTTTACCTGATCCCCATCTGATGAACCTCCTCGAATCCCCGATTACCCTCGCGCTCCTCGTGCTGAATGTGTTTGTGAGCGGCTATGTCTTTTTTGTGGATCCAGCGTCCATCGAACGGCTTTCGTTTAAACCGCGGGCGATTGTCGATCGGAAAGAGTACTACCGGTTTTTGACGGCCGGCTTTGTACACGGCGGGTTCGGGCACCTGTTCATGAACATGCTCACCCTTTACTTCTTCGGGCCTCAGCTCGAGGGCGTGCTGGGGCCGGTCCGGTTCCTGCTGTTGTACTTCGGATCTGAAATGGCGGCCCATGCGCTGACGTTTCATTACCACAAGAATGACGTCAATTACTCGGCGGTCGGCGCTTCGGGAGCGATCAGTGGGGTCGTGTTCGCCTTCTGTCTTTTTGCACCGTTTGCGATGCTGGGGATCATGTTTTTTATCCCCATGCCGGCCATTCTGTTTGCCGTGTTGTACGTGTACGGATCCATCTACATGATGAAACAGGCCCGCCTGCAGGGGCAACCTGGCATCATGGGCCGCATCGCGCACGAGGCGCACCTCGGCGGGGCCATCGGGGGGCTACTCCTCACGATCATCCTCGAGCCCCGCTCGGTCATGATCTTCCTGAACGAAGTGATGTCCGTTATTCGATAACGTCAATTTCGATATTTTTTGGAAAGAAAATAAGGATTTGTCCGTTATTGATACTTGCGCGGGCGGACTTTCAGGCCTATCTTTGAAACTCCTCATGTAGCCTGAGAGCTTTCTGGCAGAAGCAAATCGGTTGCGCACGTCGAATGAGCACTAAACGACTCGGCCCTTACGGTCGAGTCGTTTGGTTTTATGGGGCGCCGTCCGGCGCTTGACGATGTTATCCACATGTTGTGCAAAAAACTGTGGATAAGTAGGTGGAATACAGGGGGTTTGGGCGTGGAAAACCTGTGTACAGTTTGTGGGCGGATTCTGCTTGTTACCCGTCGGGGGCCGTAGTACCATTTCTCGCGTGCCTTCGGGCACTGTTCCTTGACGAGACTGTGTCTTCAGACTGCATGAGGATCGTACTCGCCGGCCTCCGAGTCGGCGAGCATCAGGATGCTTCTCCCTCCCGGGTACGAGCGGGGAGCCTGCGCGTTCGTAACGAACGCCGGCGCCGTGTTATGCCCGGATTCGACCCGCGTGTCGGTATCGGGCACCCATCTGGAATGCTGCACCGGATGGGTGTTTTCGAAACGACACGGTGTTTCGTACGGGATACGTCCCGTTCGCAGATGCCAGGCCGACAACCTTTCGGTTAATCCGTCGATCGGGTTGGCTGTTCATCGAACGATTGGTTGAGGATTGCACAACCGGCGTTGTGACGTTGTGTGCTAAGGCGCGCAACGGCGCGGGGCCGGCCTACGAGTGGCATCTGGGCTACCGCCAGTGTTGCAGCGGGGAAACGCTGTTTTCTTGCTTGCCCCCGGCCTTGCTCCTCTGTGGCACGGAGCGCTACGCGAGCGGCTGGAACGAGCGCTCGCGGCTTCGTTCTGCGGAGAAGATGATCTTACGTCTGCTTCCTCCTATGCCGTACGCTCATGCGGCATCGGCTGGCGCTCGGCCTGTGGGGCGGGTGCTTGTCGGAAGTGGAATGCGTATCTGAAGGCCGTGCCTCTCCCGGCGAATGGAAGAATCTTTCTGGCCGAAAGCCATCGTCGGGGGAGGCGGTCTTGTTCAAGGGCTCCCCGGCTGCCTTGTTTTTGCAGGGCAGCTATTTTTTTATGCCTATCGCACGAGTACTCCGGTCAGGGCGGTCCAATCGGTAAAGCGCATCGCCTCCTCTCCGGAGCCGGTGGCCGTTTCCAGGGTGTACCAGGCGGCCTGCCAGCCGGCCCGCCGTGCGCCGGCGATGTCGGACGCGTACGAGTCGCCGACATAGAGTATGGACGCCGGATCGGCCCCCGCCCTCGCCGAGGCCTCGGCGAATAACTTCGGATGCGGCTTCATGTAGCCGACCTCCTCGCTGATGACGACGGAGCGACTGCCGGATCGCAACTCGGGGAACTGGTTCAACTTGGCGTGCTGCTGTTCTGCGAAACCGTTGGTGAGGATCCCGGCCGGCAATACGGCGGCGATCGCCAGGAAGGCCTCGCGCGCCCCCGGGCAATACGACCAGTGCTTGGCATAACAGGCGAGGTAGTAGTCGCTCGCTTCGTCGGCATCCAGAGAGACGATAGCGAGCCGATCGAGCAGTACCTCGAAGCGGCGCCGGCGCAGGGTCTCTTTGTCGATTTCGCCGGCGGCGTAGGCGGCCCACAACGCCACGTTGTTGACATGGTAGGTCGACTGCACTTCGGCGACCGGCCGGTCGGCAAAAGCCTCCGAAAAGTGGCCACAGAGGTCGGTCAGCGCGGCCCGTTCGGCACTCCGATGGTCGAGCAGGGTATCGTCCAGAT
>JAWXAX010000201.1 GCA_034439735.1 Rhodothermales bacterium
GTCCGTCAGGACATGCGGGGACCTCCTTCCGATTGGCTCTACCCACGCCATAGCGCGGTCACTCCTCGGGATGGTTCGACACGCCCCGATTCCATCGGGGCGGCTCACCACGACAGGGGAGCACCACGATAGCCGCGCGGAGTGTTAGGTTCAAGCCCGCCGGACAGGTTGGGAAGTAAAGCCGGCGCCGGCGCGTTCCGCGAAAGGTCCGAGCACTCAGCCGGCGGTCGGGTAGATCTCTTTGACGTCCGCAAGACAATACGCTGGCTCCCGCTCGCCGTCCAGACCACGCATGGCGAATGTAAGGGAGAGGTTCGCCCACTCCGTCTCGTCCTGACGCGTGTCGTCGTGTTCAGCCCTGGTCAGGAGGTATTCGACAAAGCACAATACTACCGCCTGCTTCCGATCCGGGAGACGCTGTACGTACTGGTAAATGCGTAGGGAATATCTCCAGCCGCTCAACAACATCAAATGCCCCATCGGTAAGCATCTGGGCAAAGCGCGGTGCTTCCCGGGCTAAAAAGTCACCAATTGCCTCCAGGTCGGCAAGGGCCTGAGGCGCCCAGATTACTCGTGCCACTTCTTGATCCTTTTTCTGGCCTCAGCATGAGGAATACCCTCACCCGCTTCGATCTGCCGGCGTCCCTGCTCTACTTTGTAGAGCAGGTAGAGCCGCTCCATGGCGTCCTCGAAGGTGGCATCGGCCGGCAGCTCGGCCACTGCTTTGAGCACCTGTTCTTTGACGGTAGGTTCAGTCATGGTTGTTGCCTGGTGCCTGGGTCACTGAATTTCCAGTACTACGCGACACGCCTCACTGCGTTTCTCCATGGATCTACAGAGGTCGTGTCATCTGTCTAACAAAAAACCCCCCGACGCCTGGCGCCGAGGGGTTTTAGTATCTGGGACAACACCTCCTCACACCGCTGCGTTTACCGGCACAGCCGTCAGCCAGCCGTGGGGGTCGTTGCCCTTTTTGATGACCTCGAAAAAGGCGTTCTGGATCTCGGTCGTGATGGGGCCGCGCTTGCCGCTCCCGATCACGTGTTTGTCCACACTCCGGATCGGGGTGACCTCGGCAGCGGTGCCGGTGAAAAAGAGCTCGTCGGCGATGTACAACGCCTCGCGCGGGATCTGACGCTCTTCCACCCGGTAACCCAGCTCGCTCGCCAGGGTGATCACGGTGTCGCGCGTGATGCCGGGCAGGATCGACAGGCTCGACGGCGCCGTATAGATCACGCCGTCGCGGATGATGAACAGGTTCTCGCCGCTCCCTTCCGCCACATACCCCTCTTTGTTGAGCATGATGCCCTCGTTGTAGCCGTTCAACACGGCGTCCATCTTCACAAGGGAGGCGTTCAGGTAGTTGCCGCCGGCCTTGGCCATCGCCGGAAAGGTGTTCGGCGCCATGCGGCTCCAGGAGGCGACATGCACGTCGACGCCGCTCTCGAGCGCCTCCGGACCCAGGTACGCACCCCATTCCCACACGGCGATGACGGTTTCTACGTCGTTCTTGAGCGGGTTGACGCCCAGGCTTCCCATGCCGCGGTACACGACCGGGCGGATGTAACACGCCTTCAGACCGCTGCTCGCGATGGTCTCGAGGGTGGCCGCTTCGAGCTCCTCGATCGTGTACGGGATGGTCATCCGGTAGATCTTGGCCGAATCAAATAGCCGGCGTATGTGCTCGCGTAGCCGGAATACGCCCGAACCGCGCTCGGTGTCGTAGCAGCGAATGCCCTCGAAAACGGAGGAGCCGTAATGGACGACGTGCGAGAGGACGTGCAGGGTAGCTTTCTCGTAGGGAACGAGTTTTCCGTTAAACCAGATATCGTGGTGCATCTTCAGAGCCCGGGATAAGGATCGATGTGTTGGGGCGGTACGGTGCGCGTCGAGGGAGCGACGGGCGGCAGGACATCCGCCTGCGGTAAGAAGGACCTAAAAACGGCCAGAATGGCGAAATGTTCGTCGCTCAACGAGAACTTTGTCGGGCCGGCCGCGGCTGCAAGGCGTATTTGCCAATCATCCACAAAATCTTGTACGAGGCCTTCACGGTGCCCGCGAGTGTCCCGGTGATCTTTGAAACCCCCACCCGCCGGCGGTACGAAACAGGCACTTCGGTGTACCGCAGGCCGGCGCGCACGGCCTTGATCTGCATCTCAACGGTCCACCCATAGGTCGTATCCTGCATGCAGAGGTCCAGCAGGGCCGGGAAACGGATGGCGCGGAACGGCCCGAGGTCGGTAAACCGCGCCCCCCAGAACAGCCGCATGAGGCCGCACGCGAGCCGGTTGCCGAACAGCGCCTGTGGCAGCATCGCCCCGGGCTCTCGTTCGCCCCGCATCCGCGAGCCGATGACGAAGTCGGCCTCGCCACGCTCGATGGGTTCGAGGAGGCGGACGATCTCCTCAGGGTGGTCGCTGTAGTCACCGTCCAAAAACACCAGCACGTCCGGCCGGCGCTCGCGGGCATAGGCCATACCGCGCAGGCAGGCCCAGCCGTAGCCCTTCCGGTCCTCGCGCAACACGGTGGCGCCGGCGGCCCTGGCGTTCGCCTCCGTTTCGTCGGTGGAGGCGTTATTGACAACGACGACTTCCTCGACGCGGTCCTTCGGCAGGTCGCCGACGACGAGGCCGATCGAGCGGGCCTCGTTGAATGCCGGGATGACGACAATAACGCGGAGCCGGGCCTCAGCCATCGCTTCGACCGAGGGTGGCGAGGGCCTCGCCGGTAAGACGCATGGTCGTCCAATCGTCCATGGGCCGGGCGCCGAGGCTTTTGTAGAAGCCGATGGCCGGCTCGTTCCAGTCGAGCACGTTCCAATCCAGTCGCCGGCACCCCTGCTCCACCGCTCGCTGCCCGAGCCGGCGCAATAACGCCATCCCGATCCCCTGGCCCCGGCACTCGGGCACCACGAACAGGTCTTCGAGGAAGATGCCCCAGGCCGTCAGGAAGGTCGAGTAGTTGTAGAAGTACAGCGCCAGGCCGACGGGCCGACCCGCGTTGTCCTCAGCGATCAACGCCTCGCAGCGCGGCGACGCGTCGGGCGCCAGGTGCCGGCGCAACGCCTCCACGTCCGGCGCCGCCTCATGCCGCAGCCGCTCGTACTCGGCCAGGCCAAGGATCAGGTCGACGAGCGCCGGGGCGTCTTCAGAGGTCGCGGGACGGATTTTAAAGGCAAAAGGCAAAATGGAAAAGGAAAAATAGTGGGTTTGGAAGGGCAATATGACAGCATCAATTAAAAGTGTAAAATGCAAAATGAAAAGTTGTGGTGTTGGTGTAGCAAAATGCCGGAAACATTCGCCGCAATAGGCGATGATTATTTTTTCCTTTTTCCTTTTTCCTTTTTCCTTTTTCCTTTTTCCTTTTTCCTTTTTCCTATCGCCGTCCGCGATAAAAATCATCGTCTTCCGGGTCCACATCATCGTCGTCCTCGATCGAGCCCAGCGATGAAAGCATTGAGCCCATCATGTCGCTGTACGACGTAGCGGACTCCGCGAAATCCTTACCGATCAGCGAGTTCTGGTGGAGCGCCTCGAGCACGAACTCCATCGTCGTGGCGGCCTCGCCGGGCGACGCCGGCTTCATCCTCGCCGCGACCAGCTCGGGCAGGCCGGCGACA
>JAWXAX010000202.1 GCA_034439735.1 Rhodothermales bacterium
GGAGAGGGGGGGGAGAGGAACGGGCGGGGAATTGGGCGCGGCGTCCGCGGTTGTATATCGTTACCCCAAGGGCAGGATCCCGGATCGGAAAGGATGCGTTATGGGGTATAACCGCGGTGCGATGATGTATGTTGGCTGGTTTGCCGCCGGCAGATTGCGGTTGTGATGACTTCAACGTTTTTGAGACGCAATATTTTGCGTCTCTACGGGCATTCAACCGACTGAAAACCATGCGCCTATTTGCTGCTTTTGCTCTCGTATTGCTTGGAATTACGGCGCCGGCCTCTGCCCAACGCACGGGTTCGATTTCCACCGACAAGACCGTTTACGCGTATGGCGAACCTATCGTCATCACCTATGCCTTCGTAAACGACAGCGACAGCGCCTATACCGTCTTCACATCTTCAAGCTGCCAGGCAGTGTTCTTTTTTGACGGTGACATTTTACCACAGGTCTGTACGGCGGATCATTTCCCGCAGACGATCCCGCCCGGCGGTCAGCGCACATGGCGTTGGCATTTGGATCCAACCCGCCTCGGCATCCCTTCGACGGATGGTCTGCATACCCTCATCGCCCACTTTGGCGTCGCTTATGCCGATACAGTGACGATCGAGGCACCGGCTTACCTGGGCGGCACGATCGATATACACTTCCGATCCACCGCGCCCGTTGACAGCATCTCGGCTATGGTGGAGGTGCTACAGGCTGAGGTACTGAACAGCCAGGAAACACCTGATCGCCTGTTGTACGAGGTCTGGCGTATTGCCGGTATGCGGATCGATGAGGCGTTCGACCGATTCGGCTCCGCCAGCTATGTGGTCCGCATGGATCGGAGTTATTTCGATACTGGAGGCCAGGAGATCGTGACGAGCCGCGAAGAGGCGCCGTTGCCCGTCCGCGCCGCTGTTGGCGTCGCATACCCCAACCCCTTCAATGATCACACCACGTTCACCATCCAGCCGGTCACCGCCGGCCCCATCCGGGCCGTGTTGTACGACCTCCTCGGGCGCGAGCGAGGGGTGTTGTTCGAGGGCTACCTGCCAGCCGGGGCCACGCAGTCGGTGACGATCGAGGCCGGCGACCTGCCGGCGGGGGTGTATGTGTACCGGGTGGAGACGGCCGGCGGGGTGGTTGCCGGGAAGGTGGTGCTGAGGCGGTAGGGCGACTTCGTCTTTCCCCGATCAATCCGGGGCAAGCTCCGCGCACACGGGAATCCATCAAGCGCTACGAATGACAAAAACCCGCTCGACGCAGCACCTGAGGTATCTCAATCCTTCTATGGATCCCCGCGTTCGCGAGGATGACGTTGCTACTGTACTACGTCCAGCTCGTCGTCCTGTGCACGCAAGTTTTCCAGATCGGACGTCTCCAATGGGGAAGGACCGGCCCGTTTGACAAACGCCGGATAGGCTTCTGCAAAAGACACACGGGGAGTGACCAGCGCACGCTCCAGAAGCAGGATAGCCTGCTGGTTCAGGCTGCGCCGCTCCTCTTGCGCCACTTTGCGGAGCTGTTCCAGCACCGCCGGCGGGATTCCTTTAAGCGTAAGAGATGCCATCGTTTTGCTCCATTCTGGTTGCGATATGGTTTCAACGGGGTCGACCACTCGAAGTTCTAGCGCAGCCCGAGGATCCCGAGATTTAAGGGGTGCGTTACGGGGTATAGATTGAGATCCCCGGCACTTGCCCGACAACCAGACCGGACCATCCGCATGCGCCTTTCCATCATCATCATCGGACTCGCACTGCTGAGCCACTCGGCCCAGGTTTTTGCCCAGGGACAGATGGAGGCGCGACTTGAAACCGACAAAGCGGTGTACGAATACGGCGAGCCGATTGAGATCCGATACATGATCACTAACAACACGGATTCCCTCGTCACACTCCTCGCGTCATCGAGTTGCCAGGGGATTTTGAGGTTCGATGATTTCCTATCCACCGAAAACGCGACATGGACAACAGACGACCTGCTGATATACTTCCCTCCCGGTGGTTCGAATCGAACATGGACCTGGATTATCGATCCGAAGACAATCGGACTTCCCAAACAAGACGGTACGCAGAAAATAATCGCTCAATGGGGTTTTAGGGGGCGATTTGCCGATTCACTTACTGTTGAAGCTCCTCAATATCTTGGTGGCATTCTCCACGTCGAGTTTGCTACGAACGCCCCGGAAGACAGCCTGGATGCCATGCGGAATCAGCTTCAGGCGACCGTGCTGGAGAGCAGAACTTCACCATTCGACCAGATAACCGTAGAGAAGTGGGAGATAGAAGGAATCACGCTTGAAGAGGCAACCATACGGTTCGAATCGGCATCGTTTCTACACACCGTGTTTCCGTATCGAGCCCTCAGTTTTCATTCGGTTGTAGCCATAACACCGCATACTCCAAACACTATCGCTTTACAATCGACGCATCCCTACCCCAACCCCTTCACCTATCGGACCACCTTCGACCTCACGCCGAACACCGCCGGCCCCATCCGGGCCGTGTTGTACGACCTCCTCGGGCGCGAGCGGGGGGTGTTGTTCGAGGGCTACCTGCCGGCCGGCGCCGCGCAGTCGGTGACGATCGAGGCCGGCGACCTGCCGGCGGGGGTGTATGTGTACCGGGTGGAGGCGGCCGGCGGGGTGGTTGCCGGGAAGGTGGTGCTGAGGCGGTAGGGCCGCGATACATCGTGGCCAAGCCTGTTCGTATATTCCGGCGTCCAAACCCCAAGAACCCATGCCCACCCTCGTCCAACGCAACCTCTTCGAGCCGGCCATTTACCGGGAATTCCTCGCCCGAGTCGAAAAAATCACTCCGGAGACGCAGCCCCAATGGGGCAAGATGAACGCTGCCCAGATGATGGCGCACTGCGCCGAGATCCAGGAGGTGATGAACGGGAAGGAGCTCAAAAACACCCCCTTTTTTGTGAAGCTCCTGAAAGGGGTGATCCGAAAGGCCGTCACCAACCTCACCCCTTACCCCCGGAATTCTCGCACCCATCCCCAGTACATTGTCGCCGACGCGCGGGACTTTGCCCGCGAAAAAGCCCGCTTCCTCGCGGCGCTGGATGCGATGATCTCCGCCGGCCCCGAAAAAGCCAGTCAGATCCCCCACTCGTTCTTCGGTCCCATGACCGCCGAGGAAAAAGGATGGGGGATGTATAAACACCACGACCACCACCTCACGCAATTCGGGGTGTGACGGGGATTTCACGCCAGCAGCCCCTCCACCACCTTCCCGTGTACATCGGTCAGGCGGTAGCGCCGGCCCTGGTGTTTGTAGGTCAGCCGCTCGTGGTCGATGCCGAGGAGGTGGAGGAGCGTCGCCTGGAAGTCGTGCACATGGACCGGGTTTTCGACGACGTTGTACCCGAACTCGTCCGTCTGCCCGTAGCTGATGCCCGGCTTTACGCCCCCGCCGGCCATCCACACCGAAAAACACCGCGGATGGTGGTCACGGCCGTAGTCCTCGGGGGTGAGCCGGCCCTGGCAGTAGTTCGTCCGCCCGAACTCGCCGCCCCAGACGACGAGGGTGTCGTCGAGCATGCCGCGCTGCTTGAGGTCGATGATGAGGGCCGCGGATGCCTGGTCGGTCTGTTTGGCCTCGCGGGTGATGCCGCCGGGGAGGCCGCCGTGGTGGTCCCAATCCTGGTGGTAGAGCTGGATAAACTTGACGCCGCGTTCGGCGAGCCGGCGGGCGAGCAGGCAGTTGGCCGCGAAGGTGCCCCGGTCGCGGGAATCCGGCCCGTAGAGGTCGAACACGTGGTCCGGCTCGTCGGACGTGTCCATGATGTCCGGCACGGAGGTCTGCATCCGGTAGGCCATCTCGTACTGGGAGATGCGGGACTCGATCTCGGGGTCGCCGACGGTCTCCATCCGAATCTGGTGCAGTTCGTTGAGGCGGTCGAGCAGCTTGCGCCGGCCGCCCTCGCTCACGCCATCCGGATTATTGAGGAACAGCACCGGGTCGTTTCCCGAGCGGAACTGGATGCCCTGGTGCGACGACGGCAAAAACCCGTTCCCCCACAGCCGCGAGTACAGCGGCTGGCCGCCTTTGTTTTTGGTGATGAGCACGCAGAACGAGGGCAGGTTTTCGTTCTCGGTGCCCAGCCCGTAACTCAGCCACGACCCGAAGGACGGCCGGCCGGCGATCTGGGAGCCGGTCTGGAAAAAGGTAATAGCGGGATCGTGGTTGATGGCGTCGGTCTGCATCGACTTCACGAAGCACAACTCGTCCGCCACCTTCGCCGTGTAGGGCAGCAGCTCGCTCACCCACGCCCCGCTGTCGCCATGTTGGCTGAAGGCGAAGCGGGAGCCGGCGAGGGGCAGTTTGTTCTGGAAGCCGGACATCCCGGTAAGCCGCTGGCCCATGCGGACGGACGCTGGCAGCTCCTCGCCCTGCATCTCGTTCAGCTTCGGCTTGTAGTCGAACAACTCCATCTGCGACGGCCCGCCGCTCTGGAACAGGTAGATGATCCGTTTGGCGCGGGGCGGAATGTGGTATCCACCCAGAACCCCGTGTGGATCGTCCGGGCCGGCGAGGGCACGCATCGGGTTGAGCAACGCCCCGAAGGCCGCGGCCCCGAGGCCCATCGCCGTGCGCGCCAGGAAGTCCCGGCGGGACGGGTACTTTTCGAAGTGATGGCAGTGACTCATTGAAATGCAAAAGGTAAAAGGGAAAAGGGAAAACCCTGTCGTTTTGCTGAACGTTGGGAGGTCCCTCGGCTACTCCCCGCGTTCGCGGGGATCCGCTCGGGATGACAATTTAATGTGCAATGTGCACCCTGTAATCGTGCCGCGTTAGCGGCGCATCACGGCCGCGTCGTAGTTCATGATCGCGGAGGCGACCATCGTGGCGGCGGCGAGGGAGGCGGGGTCGATGGAGGTCTCGCGGGAGGACTCGCCGATGGCGAGGAGTTGCCGGGCCGCATCGGGGCGGCCGGCGTATTCGTCGTACTGTTCCTGATAGATCGTTTCCAGAACAGCGCGCTCGGCATCCGACGGCATCTCACCGGTGAGTAACCGAAACGCGATAACAATCTGTGTCGCGCGATCGGCGCCGGCCTCGGTCCACATCCGCTCGCCCACCTTGCGGGCGGCTTCGACAAACTGCGGGTCGTTGAGTAAAACGAGCGCCTGCATGGGCGTGCTCGTCCGCTGGCGCTGGACGAGGCAGCTGTTGCGCTCGGGCGCGTCGAACGTCGTCATCGCCGGCGGCGGCGATGTCCGTTTCCAGAAGGTGTAGAGGCTGCGGCGGTAGAGGCTTTCGCCGGTGTCCTGGACGTATTTCGCGCCCGACTTCTCCTCCCAGATCCCCGCCGGCTGGTAGGGTTTGACGGGCGGGCCGCCCACGCGGTTCACCAGGAGTCCGCTCGCGGCGAGGGCGTTGTCGCGGAGCATCTCGGCCGGCAGGCGGAAGCCGGGGCCGCGGGCGAGCAGTGCATTGCCCGGATCCCGCTCCCGGAGTTCGGGCGAGGCTTCGGAGGCCTGCCGATAGGTAGCCGATACCACGATCTGCTTCACGAAGCGCTTCACATCCCATCCCGAATCCACAAAATCCGTCGCCAGCCAATCGAGCAGCTCGGGGTGACTGGGGAGCTGGCCCTGGTTGCCGAAGTCGTCCGGCGTGGCCACGAGGCCCATCCCAAAAAACAGCTGCCACATCCGGTTCACCGCGACGCGGGCCGTGAGCGGGTGTTCGGGGGCCGTGAGCCATTGCGCAAGGCCGAGCCGGTTGGGCGGCAGCGCGGGGTCGGCGGCCGGCAGAAACGCCGGCGTCGCCGGTTGGACTTCCTCTCCCTTCTGATCGTATTGCCCCCGGACCAGCACGTACGCCGGCCGGCGCTCGGCCATGTCCCGCATCACCATGATCTCTTCGACCGCCGAGACGCGTTCATTTTCCTCTTCGCGAAGCTGGCGGAGGGCGCGTTGCGCCTGCGTGTATCCGGGCGAATGGTGGGCAAGGAAGTGGGCGCGCAGCGAGGCCTCATCGGCTGGCGCTGGAATGCCGGCGAGCTGCGCGGCTTCAATGGGCGTCAGCGCCCGGTCGTACACGGCCAGTTCGTCGATCAACCCGTCTTTAAACCCGGCGTCGCGGAAGCGGAAGCCCACCGTCAGACCCACTTCCGTGCGTTCGTAGCGGATATTCTTGAAGAGGTTATCGCGGACGACCTCGACGGCCGCTGGTTCGCCGTTGACGTACAGTGTCAGGCCGGCGGCGCGGCTCGATCCGTCGTAGATGGCGGCAACATGGGTCCACGCCCCCAACACGAGGCTATCCGTGGTGACGACGCGGATGGCGTTTTGCGGCCACATGTGGGCGAGGCCGGCCACGAGTTGATTCCCCTGCAGGGCGATTTCGTAGCCGCGGCTGCCGGCGTCGAGCGCGGCTTTGGTGTGGTGGACCAGTACGTTCCAGGGGTTCCACCGCGCCGGCTTCATCCAGAACGAGATCGTAAACGGATCCGTCCGTTCAAAATCCCCAACCCCTGCGGCCTCGACCCCGTTCTCGCCGTCGAACACCATCGCCTGGCCCATCTTTCCCTCGACCAGCGACGGATCGTAGAGCAACTTCGCGGGCCGGCCGGGGCGGATGTCGTTCGGGAGGGTCGTGTCGCCGAGGCGCTCGAAGCCGAAGGCGTCCACCGGACCCGGAGGCGGGCGGGCGGGGAGGCTGGACGGCTGAAAGGATTCCTTCCAGCGCTGAAAGGGCTCCTCCGCATCGGCGGCGGCGGTCTTGAGCGCCTCTTCGGCTTCGGGGATACGCCGGCGGACATCGGCCAGGGCCGAGTCGGTCTCGGCATCCGTCCTCAACAGCGTCGGCACCGGGACGGCGTCGGTGAAGAAGGACGTCTGGCCGGACTCGTCGATCTGGTTGAAATAGCTGAAGAACTGGTAGTACTCTTTCTGGGTGACCGGGTCGTACTTGTGGTCGTGGCAGCGCGCGCATTCGAGCGTGAGGCCGAGGACCGCCGTGCCGAGCGTGTTCACACGGTCGGCCACGTATTCGGCCCGGAACTCCTCCTCGATGCTGCCCCCTTCTTCCGTCTGCCGATGGTTTCGGTTGAAGCCGGTCGCAAGAATTTGCTCCTGAGTGGCGTCGGGCAGGAGGTCACCGGCGAGCTGCCAGGTCAGGAAGTCGTCGTAGGGCAGGTTGCGATTGAAGGCCGAGACGACCCAGTCCCGCCAGGGCCACATGTGCGTGAGGCGGTCCGACTGGTACCCGCCGGTATCGGCGTAACGCGCCACATCCAGCCACTCGTTCGCCATCCGCTCCCCATAGGCCGGCGAGGCCAAGAGGCGGTCGACCACCCGTTCGTAGGCATTCGGCGATGTATCCTCCAGAAACGCGTCGATCTCGCCCGGCGATGGAGGCAGGCCGGTGAGGTCGAACGTGACGCGGCGCAGCAGGCGTTCGAGAGAGGCTTCTGGCGCCGGCGCGAGGCCCTCGCTGTCGAGGCGGGCGAGGACGAAGCGGTCGATATCGTTCGCCGGCCATGCGGCGTCGGCGACGGCCGGAGCATCGGGTTTTTCCGGGGAGATAAACGACCAATGCGGCTTCCACTCGGCGCCCTGCTCCACCCATCTATAGATCAGGGCGATTTCATGGGGCGACAGCGCCAGGTTCGATTCCGGGGGCGGCATCACCTCTTCCGGATTCGTGTGGACGATGCGTCGGATGAGTTCGCTTTTCTCCGGCTTCCCGGGAACGACGGCTACGTAGTTGCCGGCTTTCCCGAGGGGGGTGCTGAAGCCCGCTTCTGTATCGAGCCGGAGGCCGGCCTCGCGCGTGTTTTCGTCCGGCCCGTGGCAGGTGTAACACCGGTCCGACAGGATTGGCTTGATGTGGTAGTTATAATCCACCACGTCCGGCAACGACGTGTCCGTAGCCGGCGGCTTCGAGCTGCAGGCGGCGAGGAGGAGCGCAAGGAGTGGTAAACAGCGGTTCATACGTTTCTGGCCTTCCCGCAAGGTACAAACTTAGCACGGAAAAAGGGACGCCGGGTCCGCTTTAACCTGGCGTCACATTCTTGCACCGGGGTAAAACGAGATCCCTATAAAATCTCAAAATCCTCCACCCAGACCAGCTCGCACGCTCCATCTCCGGTATCTCCCCGCGTGAGCGAGCTCTTCCAGCGAAAGCCTTCCGGGCCGGCCACCTCCACCAGTTTCCCGACGATGCGGACGACATCCCCCTCCCGCACGCGGCCCAACGACCTTCGCACGATCTCATCCGAGGGCACCATGTGCATGTTCGCGCTGCTAGCGGCGATTTCGCCCATGGGGATCGGTGGGGTGCGGGCGCGCCAACGGTACCAGCGCCAGGACTGCGAGATGCTCATCTGATCCAGCACGGCAGAGTCGGACATGCGCCCCCAGCCCAGCGCGAGGTCATACGGGGCCAGTTCGGCGCCGCGATCCAGCCAGTACCGTTCCTTCCCAAGCACCCGCGCCGTTATCTCGAACGAGGCCAGCGGCTGCACGCGGTAGTCACCGTGTTCAAAGGCCGACTTCCGGCTCAAATTCTGCTGTGCTGGTGGGGCCGGCGCGAGGACGCCCACGGGCTGCTCCCGGGAGCAGCC
>JAWXAX010000203.1 GCA_034439735.1 Rhodothermales bacterium
CCCCGTACTTGATACGGGGAGGGGCCTGATTTGTCAAGCGGCAGTGCCCTGATTTGAAAACTGTCCGGAGTATTAATTTTTCACTTTGCATTTTTCACTTTTCACTTTGCATTTTTGACATACAGCCCCAATCGTCCTTTCTGCCCATGCTGACCCTCATCCTCATCCTCCTTCTCAGTTATCTGGCCGGCTCGATTCCGGGCAGTCTGTGGGTGGGGCGTTGGGTGTATGGCGTCGATCTTCGGGCGCACGGGAGTGGGAATCCCGGGGCGACGAATGCGTTTCGGGTGCTGGGCTGGAAGGCCGGCCTGTTGGCGACCCTGCTGGACATGGGGAAAGGCGTGTTGGCCGCCGGCCTGATCGCCTCGCTTCGGCTGGATGTGCTGCCGGAACTCCTGGCCGATCGGCCACTGATGGTGCGGTCGGTCGCCGGTTTCGCCGCGGTGATCGGTCACATGTATCCCGCGCTGGCCGGTTTTCGGGGCGGAAAAGGCGTAAATACGGCGGCCGGCGTGTTGCTGGCCATCACGCCATGGAATTTTGTCATCGCCGTGGCCACGTTTTCGCTTGTACTGTGGCGCACAAAATACGTCTCGCTTTCCTCCATGCTTGCAGCGGCCTCGTATCCGATGTCGTTGCTAGTGATGCGGTACGGACTGGGGTGGACCCACATCGGCACCCCGTTGATTGTTTTTGGCGGACTGCTGGCTCTGGGCATCGTTTTAGCGCATACATCCAATATAAAACGGCTGATGCGCGGCGCGGAGCATAAGATCCGGTGGGTGAGTTCGCCGACGGTGCCAGGCCACATCGAGCGTGGGGCGTAGCCGGCCGATCGTACATAACGGATAGTAGGCGTATGACCTCAACCGACTTTGCGGGTTCTCGTCGCACCGTTGCCGTTATTGGCGCCGGTAGCTGGGGGACGGCCTTGGCGATCAGCCTGGCCTCGGCGGGGCATGAGGTCCGCCTGTGGGCGCGCCGGCCGGAGCTGGCCGAGGAGATCGAGCGGACGCGGCGCAATCGCTTTTATCTCCGCGATGCGCGCCTGCCGGATGGGATCCGGGCGACGTCGCGGGATGCCGAGGCGGTGGATGGGGCGGACGTCTGGGTGATGGCCGTGCCTTCCCAATCCCAGCGCGCGGTGGCGGAGGCGTTCGCGGTGCAGTCGGCCGGCGTGAAACTGGTCGTTTCGGTGGCGAAGGGGATTGAAAACGAGACGCTTAGTTTGTCCACCCGGGTGCTGGAGGAGGCGCTGCCGGCCGTGGACCCGACGCGAATCGGCGTGTTGTACGGCCCGAGCCACGCGGAGGAAGTCGCCCAGGGCTTGCCGGCGGCCGTCGTGGCGGCCGCGGCGTCGAGAGACACCGCAAAAGCCATCCAACAGTTG
Organism: Rhodothermales bacterium; assembly: GCA_034439735.1. Lineage (NCBI taxonomy): Bacteria > Pseudomonadati > Rhodothermota > Rhodothermia > Rhodothermales > Rhodothermales bacterium. The sequence goes on from JAWXAX010000203.1 coordinate 1,391, forward strand.
TTCATGACGCGCAGCCTGCGGGTATACGCTAATACCGATGTAATCGGGGTGCAGATCGCCGGCTCGGCGAAAAACGTCATGGCCATCGCGGCGGGCATCAGCGACGGCGTCGGGTACGGCGATAATGCCAAGGCGGCGCTGGTCACCCGCGGGATCGCCGAGATGCGGCGGCTCGGGCGGGCGATGGGCGCTTCGATGAGCACGTTTTCAGGCCTCGCCGGCATCGGGGACCTGGTGGTGACGTGTATGAGCGGCCTGAGCCGCAACCGCTACGTCGGCCAGCAGATCGGCGAAGGGCGGGTGCTCCAGGAGGTGGAAGACGACATGCAGATGGTCGCCGAAGGCGTGCGTACGACCGCCTCCGTCGTCGCGCTGGCACGGAAGTATAACATCGAAATGCCCATCTGCGAATCGGTATATGCGATCCTATTTGAGGGCCAGAAGCCCCAGGAGGCCGTCAACGCGCTCATGAGTCGGGCGGCGAAAGAAGAGGATTGGCTCGACGAGATCGACGAAGAGTCGGACTAACCACGGTATTCCATGAATCTCGACGAACTGGGTCGACTCGTAGCGCTCGGGGAGAGCGCCACGCTGGAGTTTAAAACGCGTGTGCCGCGTCCAGAGCGCATCGCCAAGGAAGTGATTGCCCTCGCCAATTCGCTGGGGGGGCGCCTGCTGCTGGGCGTGGATGACGACGGCTCGCTGCGCGGCGTGCGCGATACGGAGGAGGAGGAGTACGCGCTGCGGGAGGCGCTCGATGCCTACTGCGAGCCGGCAATTGCCTATAGCGTCGAGCGCATCTCGATCAACAAAAAGCGCCACGTCCTCCTCGTCACGATCCCCCTGAGTGCGTCGCGACCCCATTACCTGATCGACCCGGCCGACAAGAGCCTACGCGCCGCCTATGTGCGGGTCGAGGACATGAGCGTGGAGGCCAGCAAGGAACGCATCCGGCTGATGAAGGCCCGCGATAACGGCGACAACGTGATGTTTGAGTTCGGAGACAAAGAGAAAGTCCTGATGCGTTACCTTGAAAACTACGGCCGCATCACCGTCTCCCAGTTCGCCAACCTGGTCAATATCCCCAAAAAACGCGCTTCGCAAACGCTTGTCCTCATGGCCCGGGCTAACGTCCTCCGCCTCCATACCGACCCCGATACCGATTACTTTACGATCGCGTACGATTTGAAGCGATAACGCCCGTTCAAACTGAAAACATCACACCGGTTCGGCCTTCGAGATCGTCATTTTAGTTACGTGACCGGGCTGAATGTCGAGAAAATGTATTGAGACAAGAGGGTCCCTTCCTCGTCGAGGAGGGGAAATCCCGACCTTGGTCGGGATGGGGTGGTCGTCAGCCCCGGCGCGGCCCCTCGACAGCTCCCCGTCGAGCGATTTAGAGTGAAGCGGTCTTTCGTATTTATCCGTACTCTTCGTTGCACATCATTCACACATATGCGTATCTTCCTCAGGATCCAACGGGAGGTCCGGGGGTTTCTGAGCCCCCTTTCGCCCGGGTGAGGAAGAGAGGGAGTCGTCTGGTCAGTTGTAGAGATCGAACATGCCTGTTGTAGATGTCATCCCCCTGCACGAAACAGCGCGGGACCGGTACCTGAACTATGCGCTCTCGGTGATCACGAGCCGGGCATTGCCCGACATCCGGGACGGCCTGAAGCCGGTGCATCGGCGCATTTTATACGCCATGTACGCCAACCTCCGGCTGTATCCCGACGCACGGTTCCGAAAAAGCGCGACGGTCGTTGGCGAGGTGATGGGTAAATATCACCCTCACGGCGATAGCGCTATTTATGAGGCGATGGTGCGCATGGCGCAGCCTTTTTCGCTGCGTTATCCGCTGGTGGATGGGCACGGCAACTTCGGCTCGCTGGACGGCGACAGTCCGGCCGCGATGCGTTATACCGAGGCGAAACTGCAGCCGCTGGCGATCGAAGTGTTGGAGGAGATCCGGAAGCAGACGGTCGACTTCCGTCCAAACTATGACGGCACGTTGTCGGAGCCGGTCGTGTTGCCGGCGCGCCTGCCGAACCTGCTTGTCAATGGGTCGAGCGGCATCGCCGTCGGTATGGCGACGAACATCCCGCCGCACAATCTTACCGAGGTGATTGATGCCCTCGTCTATATGATCGGTTCCCCCAACGCCAAAGTGGATACGATCGTCGCGAAGTTCATCCAGGCGCCGGACTTTCCGACGGGGGGGTGCATTCTGAATACGAAGGAGGAGCTCGTCGCCATCTATGAAAACGGGGAAGGGACGATCGATCTGCGGGGCGAATACCTGGTAGAGGGGAAGAAACAGATCATCGTGTATTCGATCCCGTATGGCCTCACAAAAGGGGATCTGATCGAGAAGATCGCGGACCACGTCGCGAACGACCGCGTGCCGCAGATCGTGGATGTGCGGGATGAATCCACCGATGACGTCCGCATCGTGCTGGAGTTGAAGCGCGGAGCGGACCCCGAGGCGGCGATGGCCTACCTCTTCAAGCACACCCCACTGCAGACCCGGTTTCACGTCAACATGACGTGCCTCGTGCCGACGCAGAATCGGGAGCTGTGTACGCCGCAAAAGGTGGATCTGGTGACGGCGCTGCGCGCCTTCCTGGATTTCCGTATGGAGGTGGTAACACGCCGGCTGCAGTACGAACTCGATCAACTCGAAAAACGCATCCACATCCTCCGCGGCTTCGAGATTATCTTCGACGCGCTCGACGAAGCCATTCGGCTCATCCGGGCGTCGACCGATAAGCCCGATGCCGCCAAACGCCTCATGCAGCGCTTCGCGCTCGACGAGGTGCAGACGGAAGCCATTCTCGAAACCAAGCTCTACAAGCTCTCGAGTCTTGAAATCGACGCGATCCGGACGGAGCTGGAGGAGAAGGAGCGCCAGGCCGACGAGATCCGCGCTCTGCTGGCGGATGAGGAGGCGCGCTGGAAGATCATCAAACAAGAACTCCGGCAGCTCAAGGACACCTACGGGGACGCTCGGCGCACGACCGTCGCCGGCCCGGACGAAGGGCTGACGTATTCGGAGGAGGACTACATCGTCGCCGAGAACGTCCACGTCATCGTCACGCGCGACGGCTGGGTCAAGCGGCAGAAGTCATATGCCGACCTCGCCAGTATCCGCGTGCGCGAGGGAGACTCGGTCGGCTGGGCCATCCATGGCTCGACCCGCGCGACGGTTGCGTTCCTGACGAACTTTGGCAAGGTGTTCACGACACGCATCGACCAACTGGCGAATACGACGGGATACGGCGAACCGATCCAAAAGCTATTCGACTTTTCGGACCGCGAGACGATTGTCGGCGTCATTGTGTGCGACGAACGGCTGCTCCCCAAACCCGTCGTCCAGCCGGACCTCGAGCCGGGGCTTTTCGAGACCAACGGTGAGGCAGAAGGGGTGGTCGACGGCCCCTTCATCGTCGCCGTCTCGCGCACCGGTTTGTCCGTCCGCATCCCGCTCGACGGGTATGCCGATGCGTCCACGCGTTCCGGTCGGCTGTTTATGCGGCTTGCCGCCGGCGATACCGTGCTCGGCGCCGAGATCGCCGCCGGCCACGAAAACGTCTGCCTCGCGAGCCAGCAGGGCCAGGCGCTCATCTTCCCGGTGCATCAGATCCCCATCGTCCGGAGCGCGGCGAAAGGGGTCATAGCCATCCGGCTCAACAAAGGCGACGAGGTGTTCGGGTACATCTTGTCGGATTCCGCCCGGAAAGGCCTCACCGTCGAGACCAGCCGCGGCCGCACCGAAATTGTACGCACGACGAAATTCGCCGTGACCAACCGGGGGCTGAAGGGCAGCGCCATCATCACCCGGGGCCACCTGACGAGGGTCATCGTCGAGCCGGTCGAAATCCGGATGAACGGGACGGAATGAAGGAAAAGTGAAAAGTAAAAAGTGAAAAGTAAAAAGTGAAAAGCCGGCTATACATCGTAAAGACACGACACATCGTGTCTCCCTATCCACCGCGCTTAACGTCAGTCAGTAAAAAGCCGGCTATACATCGTAAAGACACGACACCTCGTGTCTCCCTATCCACCGAGCGAAACGTCAGTCAGTAAAATCCGGCTATACATCGTAAAGACACGACACCTCGTGTCTCCCTATCCACCGCGCTTAACGTCAGTCAGTAAAAAGCCGGCTATACATCGTAAAGACACGACACCTCGTGTCTCCCTATCCACCGA
>JAWXAX010000204.1 GCA_034439735.1 Rhodothermales bacterium
CGCCGGCCGGCGTGCGCACCCCAATATCGTCCAGGTCGAGCGTCGTGAGACGGTCTTCCGGGCGGAGGCGGACGCGAATCGGAAACTCATCGCCCTTCACCCGGAACTGGCCGGCAAGCACGCCACCGACATTCGACTGCACCGCCTGCGCCACTTCGCGCACGGACAGGCCGAGGTCGGAGATCTTCTCCCGATCGAAGATCAGGTTTTCCTCCGGCTGGCCTTCCCGCCGGCTGACCCGGGCATCGCGCACCCCAGGAATGGTCGCGACACGTTCCTGGATCTGGCGCGCGAATGCGCTCGCCGTCTCCATGTCGTAGCCGCGAAGTTCGATCTGGACGGCCTCGGCGTCGTCGCTCGAGCTGAAGAGGCGGTTCAGGATCCAGAGACCCGACTGGGCCTGCACACGGATTTCGGCGCCGGGGATCAGGCCGGCGACGGCGTCGCGGATTTCATCCGCCAGTTCGGTGCTATTCACCCGCCGCGTCGCCGCGTCAACCAGCGTCACCTCGACCTGCGCGTCGCCGTTGCGTACTTCGGTGGTGAAGTCCTTGACCTGATCCGCCGGGATGATGGCTTTCACCACCAGCGCCAGTTCGTCCAGGTACTGGCGGACGACGGCGATATTCATGCCTTCAGCCATCTCCATGTCGATGCTGATCTCGTCCGCATCCGTTTGCGGGGCGAGCTCAACCGGGATGGTCGTCCAGAAATAAGCAGAAAGAGCCACCAGCACGATTGCGACGATAAACACCGTCGGGCGGTGCTTGATGGCGGTCCGGAGGGCATTCGCGTACCGATTCTCGAGGCGATCGAAAAAGGCGCCGATGCGCGAGCGTTTCGCCGGCGCGCCGTCTTTGCCATTTTTCTTGCCGACCGTGAGATACCGGCTCGACAACATCGGCACCAGGCTGAGTGCCACGACCAGCGAACACAACAGCGCAAAAACGATCACAATGGCCAGCGACTGAAACAGCGCGCCCGAGGTGGTCTGCGCAAACGCCAGTGGAATGAAGATCACACAGGTCGTGAGCGTCGATGCGATGATGGCGCCGGTCACCTGCTTGGTGCCTATCAACGCGCTCGTTCGTGCGGATTCGCCCTTACTCTCTCGAAGTCGGACGATATTTTCCAGCACCACGATCGCATTGTCCACCATCATCCCGATCCCGAGCGCAAGCCCGCCAAACGTCATCTGATTCAGCGTCATGCCGCTGAAATAGAGCACACCGAACGTGGCGATGACCGAGATCGGGATCGAAAGGGAGATGATAAACGTCGTCGACCCGTTACGAAGGAAGAGATACAGGATGAACAGGGCCAGGATCGCTCCGTACAGCGCCGAACTCTGGACGTTATCCATCGACTGCTGGATAAACGTGCTCTGGTCGCTGATGACGCTCAGCTGTAAGTCGGCCCGCTCCAGGTTGATGCGTTCGACTTCCTTTTTGACCTCGTCCGCCACCGCCACCGTGTTGGCGCCCGACTGCTTCTGGACGGCGAACCGAATCATCGGCACGTCGCCCAGTTCGACGAGACTGAAGGCATCTTCGTAGCCATCCCGAACTTCCGCCACATCCTGTACCCGGATAGGCTTCCCGTTTACGACGCGGACGACGGTACGGCCGATTTGCTCGACTTCCGTGTACTCGCCCCGGGTGCGGACGTACATGTCGCTGAGCCCCTGCTTCATGTTGCCGCCCGGCAGCGTGCTGTTCTCCTGCGAGATCGCCTGCTGCACGTCGAGGGCCGTTAGCCCGCTGGCCTTCAGGCGATCGCGATCCAGTTCTACGCGGATTTCCCGGTAGATGCCGCCGAACAGGTTGATCGACCCCACGCCGGGGATGCGCTCGAACCGCTGCGCGAGGTCGCGCTCAATGATGCGTGTGAGCTCTTCAAGGTGCCGAGAGGACTTCGCCGCGATGATGACGATCGGGAAGCTGTTCGGGTCGAACTTGAACAGGCGCGGCGGATCGACCTCCGGCGGGAGCTGGTTGATGACCCGGTTCATCGCGTCGCGCACGTCGTTGGAGGCTTCCGCGAGGTCGACCCCTCGGGCAAACTCCATGGTGACGCGGCTGGAGCCATCCTGCGACCGCGAGGTGACCCGTTCCATGTTCGGCACACTCGCCACCGCGTTCTCGATGCGATCCGTGATGATCGTCTCCATCTCCTCCGGCCCCACATTCGGATAGTTCGTACTTACCGAAAGCTGGGTAAACTCGATGTTCGGCAGCAGGTCCACCGGCAAATACCGCAAACCGACCAGCCCCAGGGTGATGATCACCAGGTAGAACATGGTGGTCGCGATCGGCCGCTTGATCGAAACGTCGGTGAGGAAGCTCATAGACTTGATTGACTAGGTTTCGCGGGGATCTCTGAATTCGTACGCCGGCCCTGCTCAGGGCGACGTGTCCACGACGCTGTCCTTAAATGCGCCGGACTTGGCCATGCGCTGTTGTTTTTCCAGGAACTGTTCGAGCAGGTCTTCGCGCTTCAGGTTCTGGAGCGCGATGAGCCGTTTCCAGGTCGTCGCCCGAACCCGCGCCTGGGGCTTATCGCCCCGGAGGAGGTGTTGCCCGAGCGTCACGATCCAGGCGTCGGGCTCGACGCCTGAGACGCCGGCCAGATCGTGTCCTTCGGCGATGATCTCTACCGGGCGGAATTCAAGCGGTGTCGGCTCCGTGAGCGGCATCTTTTCATCGTCAGATCCCGGCAGGTCGACGGGCAGTTCCACGCCGAGCGTCGTCGCCACAAAGATGCCGACCTCTCCAGACGCCGGGTCTTCGTACAGCGCGCTCATCGGGACGATGGTGGCCTGCTCGCTCTCGCCGTAATAGACGTCGACGTTGACGAACATGCCGGGTTTAAAGAGGCCGCCGGCGTTGGGGACATCAATCTCTGCCGTCGTGCTGAACGACGCGGCTTCGAGGAAGGGCGAGATGCGCGAAAGGGGCCGAACGACCGACGTATCGGTCCACCCCTCGCTGGAAATCCGGGTGTTCTGTCCCTGTTGGATGAACCCCAGCATATGCTCGGTCAACGAGATCTCGATCCGCACGTTGTCCAGGTTACCGATGGTAAACAGCGGGAGGTTGCCGTTGGCGCGCATGCCGACTTCGGCGCTCCGCTGGCCGATGCGGCCGCTGATCGGCGCACGGATTTCCGTTCGCGCCAGGTTCGTCTCCCGCTCCTGCACCGTGGCGCGCGCCTGGTCCACCTGGGCCTGCGAACGCTCGAAGCTGGCGCTAGCGGCATCTACCTGCGCCCGCTGGGTTTCGAGATCTAGCACGGACACCAACTCCTTGGCCGCGAGCGTCTCCGTGCGCTCGAACTGAAGGGTCAACTCGCGGAGGCGGGCTTCCGCCTGCTTGGCGTCTGCTTCGGCGATGCGGAAGCTGGCCGTCGCCTGATTGAGCTGCTCCCGAAACTGACGCGCCTCGAGCCGAACGAGCACCTGCCCCTGACGCACGAGGTCGCCGGTTTGAACCGGGACTTCGGCGATGGGCGCCGTCAACTCGGGATAAATTTCCACCTGATTATCGGCCTTCACGATTCCAACGAGCCGCTGTTCGAGCGGCAGCGAGCCCAGCTGCGCCTGCACTACCTCAACCGCGGGGATGATGGCGGGGCCGCCAAATCCGCCTGGCCCCCCAAATCCGCCCGGGCCACCAGGAGCGGCGTTTCCCGGCTCCCCCTCGCCACAGCCGGCCAGGATCACCATGGCACACAGGATCAGGAGGGCCCGCATGGAAAAAGCTGCCGCGTGGATCGATGAATCAGAAAAAGCGGCTCCAAGAGCCACCGCGCGCCGGGTATGAGGCCGGCGGGGCATGAGGGTTTGCATGAGGGTATATGAAGGGAGAATAATCGTAACCGGGATTGATAAGATATCGGCCCGGCGGATGAGGTGGGTTAAGCAGGTGCTAAAGCCTTGTTAAAGATGTAAATTCTCCTGCTCAAAGCGTTCTTGCGCCACGCCGGCGCTCCTCAAACATCGATCGACAGAAGTGAACGGCCGCGTCGAAGTCGGTATACGCTACGTGTAAGCGTTGTGTTTTCCAGACGAGTTGATACGCTCCCTCACCGCCCCGATCCGTCTCGCGGCGAGGCTTCGGTAAGTGGTGGGTTTTGCACAGATTGAGGATGTGACGCGCTTCGGCCTGGTTCATGGAAGGAGGGTCTGCGTGGCGGGGACCCGGCCCTCGTCCCACCCGAATTCAGACCCTGAACCCAGACAGGAAAATGTGTTCGGCGCTCGGAATCAGACGCGCCGCATCGCGTGCCAGCCGGCAAGTTAACCCCAGTAGTCACTCTTTTTTTTCGCTGTGTACTCCCTGTAGCTGCACAACACGGAAGCTCGGCACAGACAAAGGAATAGGCGCCGAACGCTTCCACCCTCTCCTCCCGTTGCAGCGTTCACACGCCCGTTATCTAAACCGATGTTCGGGATTAGAGAGGGGATAGTTATGTCCGAAACGCAAACCTACAGCACCACTATGATCACCCGTTTCTTTACGTTCGCTTTCGCCCTTTTTCTATTCGCCGGCTGCTCGGATCCGATCAGCGTCCAGGAATCCGAGTCGCCAGACGTAACCGCTTCCGCCAGCGATCGCATCAAGGATGAATCGAAGCGCACGCAGCAGACGATCGCCGAAATCGTCCTCGACGTCAACGCCAAGACCGGGGAGTTCTCGGTCCTGCTGGCCGCCCTCACCCGTGTCGACCTCGTCGGCCCGTTCCTCGAAAAGGACCCAAAGACCGTTTTCGCCCCCACCGACGCCGCTTTTATCGCTCTGCTCGCTGAACTCGGGCTCAGCGGGCTCGACGACATCGACGACGCCACCCTCACCACGGTCCTCCTCTACCATGTGGCCGCTGGCCGCTGGTTCTCGGGCCGTGTGCTGGGTTCGGAGTACATTCCGACCCTCCAGGGCGGCACCCTCCATGTCGACGCCGCCAACGCTGCCCTCATCGACGCCAACGGGCGCTCGGCCAACATTCTCGTTGGCGCCGGCCTGTTCGACATCACGGCGAAGAACGGCGTGATCCATGTGATCGACCGGGTTCTCCTGCCCCAGTTGTAATTCCAACTCATTATCACGACAAGACCGCCTCCGCGACTCTGGCCGCGGAGGCGTTTTTGTTGGTGGCGGATAAGGCCATTTTCGGTGTACCTTGATTACCCGAACCTCCTCCCCATTTCGAGCCGTCGCATGGATCTCAACCCCGTCATCATCGCCATCCCGATGTACTTCACACTGATGGCCGTGGAGTTGGTGTACGAGTCGGTCACCCATCGAAAAACCTACCGCCTCAACGACGCCGTCACAAACATAAGCACGGGGACGTTACAGCAGCTGACGAACACCTTTCTCGCGATTTTCGGCATCGGCATCTACACGATCGTGTACGAGCACTTCGCCCTGATTGAACTGGCCCGGACCTGGTCGATCGTTGCCATCGCGTTCGTGTTTTGGGATCTGTGTTATTACTGGGAGCATCGCATGGCGCACACGATCAGTCTGTTCTGGGGCGGGCATGTGGTGCACCATCAGAGCGAGGATTTTAACCTGTCGGTGGCGCTGCGGCAAACCTCCACGGGGTTCATCTGGGGGCTGCCGTTTTACCTTCCCATGGCCTTGCTCGGATTCCATCCCATGCAATTCGTGTTCGTAGGCGGGATCAATCTCCTCTATCAGTTCTGGATCCACACGGAACACATCGGCAAGATGCCGCGCTGGTTCGAGGCCATCTTCAACACCCCATCGCATCACCGCGTGCACCATGGGCGGGATCCGAAGTACATCGACAAAAATTTCGCCGGCGTCTTCATCGTCTGGGACCGGCTTTTCGGGACGTTTACGGAGGAAGAAGAGCGCCCGCACTACGGCATCACGACGCCGCTCCGAAGCTGGAATCCGGTGTACGCCAACTTCGCTCATTACGCCGACCTCTCCCGCACCGTGCGCCAGGCGCGGAGCCCGGGTGACGCCTTGCGCATCCTGTTCAAGCGCCCGGGCTGGCTGCCGGCGTACCTCGGAGGGGCGACGGCGTTGAAGCCGGTCGATGCCGGCTACCAGAAGTACGACGCGCGGGATGCCCGCGAGATCAACATCTACGTCCTCGTCCAATTCCTGGGCGCGCTACTGATTAACGCGCTCTATTTCTTCCATCATGCCAGCCTGGATCCCTTTTCTAAAGCCTGTTACGCGCTCTGGATTCTGGTGACGACGCTCATGTTCGGCTTCCTGTTCGAGCACAAAAACGGGTGGCTGTCGGCTCTCGAACTGGCTCGCCTCGCGGCGATTCCGGCGGGGATGGGGCTCATCCTTCGCGCCGGCATCCCGCTCCCGGCGCCGGCGGTCGGCGTCGGGCTCCTGTTCGCCGCGGGCAGCATGCTTGCGTTTGCCTGGCTGAAATGGCTGCGGCCGCGGCGCGCCAGCGTCGTCAGTTGAGGGGCGAATCCGTCAGAAGCGGCCGGAGGAAGGCGACGACGCGGCGAACCATCGGCATCGTCTCGTCAGGCGACAGGATGTCGCCGGCCAGGACGTGATTCGAGGGGTCGCCGACCTCGTCGAGCACGACGGCTTCCTTGATCGGGGATCCGAAGCGGGGATACGCCTCCGCGATCAGCGCCGGGTTGACCACCTGATCGTTGGGGGAGTAGACGACGAGGAGCGGAGAGGCGATGCCGGCGAAATCGAGTCCATTCACCAGGTCCACCAACCCCATCATCGGGACGAGGGCGCGGCTCGGGTGGCGTGTTTTCCAGAAGCGGGCATGGCCGAAGTTGGCCGGCTCCCAGGTGTAATATGGGCCCACCACGAGTCGCGCCAGCTGCGTCCCCCAGGGCCAGAGGAGCAAGCGGGATGTCGGGTCTTTGGGGCCGAAGTTGGGCGAGATGAGCACCAGCGCGAGCAGTTCGTCCACGTCCGACCGGGCGGCGAGCCAGGTGGCGAGGGTGCCGCCGGTCGATGTCCCGATTACAACGACGCGTTCGCCCAGGCGCCGGCCGATGGCATAGGCCTCCATGGCATCGTTGAGCCAGTCGTTGATCGAGGCCTCGCCCATGGCGTCGTCGCTACGGCCGTGGCCGGCGAGGCGTGTATAAAACAGGTTGGCGCCGAGGGCCGCGGCGATGGAGTCGGACAGGGGACGCGTCTCCTGGCGCGTAGCCGAGAAGCCGTGGAGATAGACGATGGACACGGGGGTGCGCGTTTTTTCCGGCGTGGCCCACACGATCGTCTTCTCGGCGCCCGGGATGAGGTCCGGGAAGCGGGACTCGGCGTCGGCGAGGTAGGTGTCGAGATCGGCCGGCAATGTGAGCGGGCGGATGGTATCGTCGATCACGGGACGAGGGCCCAGGATGATGACGAGCGCGGACACGAAGCCTATCAGCAAAAAAATGAAGCGTTTCATGCGTTAGAGGCCGGCGCTATCGGCCAGGCAATGGGCGATTTCAAACCGGTCTTCAGTTTCAAATAGATCGATCACGTCTTCGCGGTGTAGAGGTGAACTTGCCCGACTGACGAGTGCGTGGTAAGACGTGTAGGGCCAGTCCCGAAAATCAGCGACGAATCCGTGTCGTTGCGGGTTCTGGTGAATGTACAGCACAAGCCGGGCAAAATAAGGGTCCGCGGTGACCTCCACGCGGTGAAAGGGGTGTTCAAAAACGCAGCCGGTTCGTTGGTAGACTTTATTGATACCCTTTGCATAGCCATTAAACAGATTGCTGAATTGCTGGCTCGGCGTTTTCAAGTGAATGGTCTCCAGCGGCTGATTCATGTTGGCGGCCCACCAGTCGCGTTGCTCATCCTCCGTCTTGATTCGCACGAGAAAATGGTAATGATTCCAGAGGAGGCAATAGGCATAGGTGTCGGCGACGGGTGGGATATACTGCCAGTACTTGTCGAGGAAGTAGGTAAAGTTTCGCTCCTCGATGAATAGGTTTTGGCGGTTATTTCCTCGATTAAAGATGTGATAGTACGAACCGTATTGTAAGGGAATGGGCTTGGACATGGCGGTAAAAGGTACGTGCTTGTTGGCAAATCAGGCGATCCTGACGCAAATCCAAGCAGCAAACCCGAAGGGTCTTGAAGACCCTTCGGGTTTTTTGGCTGCCGGGCGCCAGGTTATATCTTACAAGACACATTTCCAGGCAATTTCGTACCCTCTCCGCCCTATTTCTCACCCAGAAACCATCTACGTTTCACACGGGCTCCATAGGTGAGCCCGAACCGCGCCATCGCCACCTCCCGTACATGCCGAACGGCCTCGGCGGGCGAATCCGTCACGAAAAAGTAGTCCATGTCCGTAGCATCGATCGTCCCCTCCGAGACCATTCGATCGCGCATGAACACAAGCAAGGGCTCCCAGAAATCCCGACCCACAAGCACCAGCGGAAACTGCTTGATCTTCCGCGTCTGGACCAGCGTCGCCGTTTCAAACAACTCGTCGAGCGTACCGAACCCGCCAGGCAACACGATGAAGGCGTACGAATACTTCACCAACATCATTTTGCGGATATAAAAGTGTCTGAATCGCACGCTCCGGTCCAGGTACGGATTGTCGGCCTGCTCGTGCGGTAGTTCGATCGTACAGCCCACCGACATCCCGCCGGCATCTTTCGCGCCCCGGTTGGCCGCCTCCATGATCCCGGGCCCTCCCCCGGTCATCACGGTAAAGCCAGCTCGGACAAGCTCCTGCCCTACCTCGCGCGCCTGGGCATAATACGGATGATCCTCCGTGAACCGGGCCGATCCGAACACCGACACGCAGGGCCCTACAAAGTGCAGCACGCGAAATCCGTAGATCATCTCAAAAAAAATCCGGATGGCGCGGAGCAACTCGGACTGGCGCGACTGCGGCCCGCGCAGCAACGGCAGATCGTCGCCGGCCACATCGGCCGACGTCACATACGGTTCTACCATGCGCTCCTAATCGTGTAATTTTCGTTGGTCCTGCTGGCCATACTGCGGCCGGCGAAACGCCACATCCACCGCATCCTCGGCCTCCAGCGCGTCGAACAGGCGATCCTTCATCACATCCGCCAGCTCCTGGTGCTGCGGGCTGTCGATAAGGTTGAAGGCCTCGCTCGGGTCGGTCTGGAGATCATACAGCTCGTTTTGATCCCAGACGCCGTGGTAGTACATGTACTTGTAACGATCCCCGCGGAGCGCGTAGACGGTGGGCGTGTGGGGGAAGTTGTACTCCCAGAAATACTGGTAGACAAACTCCGTCCGCCAGTCGGCCGCGTCGCCGCCCTGAAGCAGCGGCAGGAACGAGCGTCCCTGCATACGGTCGGGCGTACGTAGGCCGGCGAGTTCGAGGATCGTCGGGGCGACGTCGATGTTCAGCACCATCTGGTCGATCGCGGTGCCGGCGGGGATGAAGCCTGGCGCATAGGCCAGCATCGGCACCCGCATCGACTCCTCGTAGGCGTGGCGCTTGTCGATCAACCCGTGTTCGCCAAACGAAAATCCGTTGTCGCCCATATAGACCACGAGGGTGTTCTCCAACTCCCCGGACGCCTCCAGATGGTCGAGCACCCGCCCCACGCTATCGTCTAGCCCGAGCAGGGTCTCGCAATAGCGGCGATAGAAGGTGTCAAAGTCCATCGTGCCATGGTACATGTGCTCGACGCCGTGCCACCCATACCGCTGCGCGCGCACCCAGTGGGGTTTGCCGCGGTAGTTCTCCTCGGTGTTGGCCATCGTGGGCGGATAACGGAGGGTCGCGTCGTCGTAGCGCCCGCGGTGCCGGGGGGCCGGCTCGAACTCGGCGTGGACGGATTTGTGGGAGAGATAGAGGAAAAACGGCGCCTCCCCCTGCCGATCGCCGAGCCAGGCCAGCGCCTGATCGGTGAGGATATCGGCCGTGTAGCCCTCCACGGGCGCGCGCTCGCCGTTGACGTTCAGCGTCGGGTTAAAATACTCACCCTGCCCACGAAAGCTGACCCAGTGATCAAACCCCGGGCGCGGATCGTCGCTTTCGCCACCCATGTGCCACTTGCCGAAGAAGGCGGTCTCGTAGCCGGCCTGCTGGAGGTCCTGCGGGAAGAATCGCGTTCCCTCTGCCAGCGCGCGGTTGTTATCCACCACCCCGTGCCGATAGGAGTACTGGCCGGTGAGGATGGAGGCCCGGCTGGGCGAACAGAGCGCAGTAGTCACGAAGGCGTTGCGGACGTGCATCCCGCCGGCGGCCATCCGGTCCAGATTTGGGGTTTCCAGGAAGTCCGGGGCGTTCGGATGAAAACCCATGAAGTCGTGCCGGTGGTCGTCGCTGAGGATGAAGACGACGTTGCGGGGGGCCCGGGTCGAGACCGAACCCGGCGAGGCGCCCGGCAGGACAAATCCGAGCATCGAACAGGTCAGCAGCACCAGCAAGCCTTGAAGCGAATTCCTCATGACGGGGTTCAGGGATGGAGATGACGATCAGGGGCAGCGACCTTCCAACCACCCGCCGGCAAAACCGGCGCGGCACAGGCCGCGCACAAGGTAGGGATTTCTTTTCATCACTTCCCAGACAAGCCCGCTCTGGTGGTTTTCGATCATCGCCACGATGGGCCCCTGATCGATGCCCAGCCGATCGCTGTCGAACCACCCCAGCACAGGGTCGACGTGGCCGAACTCGATATCCCCACCCACGAACGTATAGGTCGGGTTAAACGCGTCGGCGAAGCCGTATTCATTGTAGAGATGGGCATCGTAGGTTTCTCGGATGGCGCGCAGTGTGGGGATCACGATTTCGGGCGCAAACGCAATCGAACCGCCGGCCGCCGTCGGAGCGATGGTGCCGTCGTCGTTGATGTGCTCGAGGCTCGCGCCGCGCGCCCAGTAGCGCTGAAATCGGACCGTGTCGGCGCCCACGAGACGCTCCTCGCCCGCCGGCCCGTCGCTGGCTGTCAGTCCCCAGATCGTCTCGCCGTACCCTGCGAATCCGCCCGGATTGGCCACGGCGTACGCCTGCTGCGCATAGGTCGCCCGGCGTGAGTTCTCGAAATAGTCGATCCCTCTCCCCCGCATGTACGCATCCTGGATCCCCCTGAAATCCACCCAGACATGGCTGTATTGATGCCCGAACATCGGGCTGAATTGCAGGTGCTCCTGGCCGTAAAAATCACCCCAGGTGTAGGTGCCGGTGTACGCCTCCCAGACGTCCGCGTCGACGGGATGGGTGGGCGAGCCCAGAGCGAGTAGATAAAGGATCATCGCCTCGTTGTATCCCTGGTAGGCGGCCTGCCCGAAGGCGCCCGTTTCCGGGTGCCACCCCATCGTGATGAGCGGCGCGCGGTCGCGCTGAAACCAGGTCCACTCCACCCGGCGGTAGAGGGAGTCTGCGTACGCGCGGATCGACGCTTCCGCCGGCTCCCCCTGATCGTAGTAGGACTGCGCGAACAACACGCCGGCCATCAGGAGCGCCGTGTCGATTGTCGACAACTCGGTCTCACGGAAGCGATGCCCGGTCTCGAATTCGAGGAAATGATAAAAGAACCCCCGGTGCCCGATCACGCCGGCCGGCGTCTCGCCGTGGGGCGACTCCCAAAAAAACCTGAGCGCCGCCAGCGTGCGCTCGGCCGCCTCCACTCGCGTAATATAGCCCCGCTCCGCCCCGATGCCGTAGGCCGTCAACCCGAAGCCGACGGCCGCCACGCTGGAAAACGTGCGCGACGGGTGCCGGTCCGGCACAAGCCCGGTCGAGTCGGCGGTCGTCTCCCAGAACCACGCGAACGTCCGACGCTGAACATCGTCCAGAAACGCTTCATCGCCCTCGGTATTACGAATCCGTACTTCCGCCAGCGGTGTACATGCGCCGAGCGCAAGACCGAGCGCCATCAGGGCGGAAACGCAACGCGTCATGTTCATAGCCATGCGTACGGTTTCATCGGGTGGTTAGCGGAAGATGACGGCTGCACGCGCCGGCGCCTGGCCTTCGCGTTGGACATAAACAATATAGACGCCGGCCGCAAGCCCACCGCGTGTGATGCGGAACTGATGGTCGCCGGCGGTCCACCACTCGGCCGGCTCCTGTCGCACCAGACGCCCCGTGACATCGTAGAGCATGATCCGCACCGCTTCCGGCCGAGGCAGGGATACCCGCATGATGGCATCGCCCGGCGCTGGCATAGGATAAACGATCGCCGTCAGCGGGATGGCTTCGTCGCCGCGTTCGACGGCTGTGCCCGTTGGCAAGAAGCCCGCCCGTTCCAGGCCCTGCCGCGCCACATCACTCTGCATAAAGACGTCCCAGATCCGACCTGTGCGGTAGTTCTCGATCATCAACACGATAGGACCCTGGTCGATGCCGATATGGCTGGTCGCGAACCAGTTCTGCGCGAGGTTAAACGCGTCGCGAAAGCCGTAGGAGGACCAGATCTGGGTGCGATAGGTCGTATACAGATGCCGGAGCGCCGCGATCGTCTCCTCGGGTGCGAACGGAATGGATCCGCCGGGCGCCGTCGGGGCCAGGGTGCCGTCGTCGTTCTGCGCCGGCGGAGCGCCGCGCGCGCTGTAGCCCCCCGGCACATCGGACGCGGTGAGGCCCCACACGTTTTCGCTGTAACCGACGCGTCCGAGCGGGTTGGCGATCGAATACGCCCGGTTGGCGAGTGTCGCCCGGCGGGAATTCTCGAAGTAGTCGATCCCACGGCCGCGCATGTAAGCGTCCTGGATCCCCCGAAAATCGAACCAGGCGTGGGTGTACTGATGGCCAAACAGCGGCGGGAAAACGACGAACGAGTAGCCGTAATGCGTGCCCCAGGTGTACGAACTGGTCCACGCCGGCCATGCGGAGGTCGGGACGGGATGTGTCGGTGAACCCAGGGCGATCAGGTAGACGATCATCGCCTCGTTGTACCCGCCCCAGTCGAACGCCAGGAAGCCGCCTTCCGGCCTCCACCCGTGGCCGATGAGCGGCGGCCGCGGACTCGCCCAGGTCCACTCCACCCGGTGGTTGATCGAGTCGGCCAGGGCGCGGATCTCGGCCTCGGCCGGCTCCTCGGCATCGAAATAGGCGCCGGCATGGATCACGCCGGCGAGCAGCAGCGCGGTGTCGACGGTAGAAAGCTCCGTCGTGCCGCTGCGCCTGCCGGTCTCCCTATCCAGGAAGTGGTAATAAAACCCGCGGTATCCGGTGGCATCCACCGCCGTGCTTTGCTCGCTCTCCCAGAAAAAGCGCAACGTGGTCAGCACGCGTTGCCGGCCCTCGTCGCGCGTGATCCACCCGCGGTCGACCCCGACGGCGATGGCCGAAAGCCCGAACCCAACCGACGCGATGCTCGCGGAGGAGCCGGTGGTGTTGCGGTCTTTGATGAGGCCGTTGGCTGGATTGGCTTCGTACCAGAAGAAGTCGAAGGCGGTCTGCTGCACGAGGTCGAGCAACGCCTCATCGTCCAACTCGCCGGGATCCGCGCGCACGACCCCGGAGTCGCCGCTATCCACATCGTCCGTGTCTACCGCGTGTACGCCGTAGAAGTAGACTGCATCGTTGTCGACATTAAAATCGACATAATGATTGAGCCGAAAGACACCGGGCAGCGGGGTCGCAAATACGGCGGCTGAATCCAGCGATTTAAAGATGCGATACCCCTTGATGCTGGCCTCCGGGCCGGCGTCCCAATGCAGGTTGACGGTGCGGTCACCGGAGCGCTGAACGAGCCGGACGGGCGGCGCCGGCTGTGCCGCGGCCGCCATCATGCACACGATCCACATCCCCACCCATAGCCCGCTTCGTCGCATACCGCCCTTGTCTGCCCCACACGATCTCAACCGGTCCGTGCGGACGATGAATTAGAAACCGACCCCCACTGAAAACCGCTGCACATCGCCCACCACGCCGTAATCGTTCCAGGCATAGTCGATCCGCACCTCATACCGCGAGACGCCGTACTGCAGCCCGACACCAAGCGTGAGGCCGGTCTCGGAATCCTGCTGAAAGAGATTCTGGTACCCGCCACGCAGGGAGAGCGTCCGCATAAATGTCCATTCCCCACCGAAGCTCATGCTGCTGGTGTTGTCGCTGGGCTGAGCGGCATCGACGGCCAGATGGAAGCTGTTCATTTCGCCCAGTTGCCATGGGATGCCGACGCCCACTCGGAACAGGATGGGCAGCGGGTGCGACTCGGTATACAGCGCCGCCGGCAGGCTCGAGTTGTCTCCGAAGCGGTCCGGGTCCTGATCGAATCGGATGCGGAGGTCGCGCCCATCGAAGGCGCCCTGTGTTCCGAAGTTCGAGAGGCTGGCGCCCAGATAGGCACGGAAGGGAAGCTGGTACAGAACACCGAGGTTGATCCCAAAGGCCTGGAGGCTGCTGTGCCAGATGCGCTCCTGGATGAAGTTTAGCTGCAGGCCGGCCGAAAACCGGTCGGTGATGCGCCGGCCGTACGCGGCCCCGAACGCCAGGTTTTGCACGTTGAACCGCTCGCCAGTGCCAAGCGGCTGCTCGACCGTCCGCACATCCATCTCGCCGGAGTTGAGCGAAGTGACGGACAAAAACAAGGTGTGTACCTGGCCTACCCGAAGCGCCACGCCGGCATAGTTGTGCGTGATGTCCGCCAGCCATTTCCCGTAGGAGAACTGAGCGTCCGACTGGCTCAGATGCCCGAGGGCGCCCGGGTTATAAAAGGCCGACGACGCTTCGGAGTACATCGTCACGCCGGCATTACCCATGGCCGACATCCGGGCGCTGGGTTCGATGAGCAGGAATTGCCCGATTGTCGTGCCTACTTTTGTCTGCCCCAGCGCCTCCGGGGCAAGCACCATCAACAACGCCCCGATGAAGGCAACGCGGCGGGAGATGGTCATGAATGTACCTTCTTGTCGCATGACATCGCCCCTCATTTGATGATGGCAAACTTTCCGACGAACTCGCCCGCGCCCTCGGCTTCCACCTGGAAGATGTAGAGGCCGGGCGCCACCTCGAGGCTGTCCTTCGACCGGAGGTCCCATGGCACCATGCCGGTGGTCGAGCCATCGTGGTGCAGCGTCTGCACCAGTTCACCACGGACGCTGAAGATGCGCACCGTCGCATGGGCGGGGATGGCGCGAAACTCCATCCGCCGAATACCGCGTCCGGACACGGCGAACCGCTCGGGCTCAAAACTGGACGAGGCCACGTACGGGTTGGGCACGACGTACGGTTCCTCTCCCTCAAAGGCACTCCTGACGGCCGAGGGATCGACAAATTCGCCCTCGACACGGAACGAGAACACGTCGGTGTTGCTGAATGGCTTGTTGACGTCCATCAGGTACACATCGCCGGCCCGCGGCGCGGTCGGCGCCGCCGGCGACCGGTCTACATCGAGTTCGATCCGCCACGCCGGCCGGCGCACGGGGCTCGTAAAACTCTCCGGCGTCAGGACTTCGATAAACTCGTCCTCGGCGCTGAGCGCGCGGTCGCCGTTGACATCCCGGAACCGGAGGTCGAATACTCGGCCGGACTCGACGCCCTCCACCCGGAAGTGCACCGGCGTCGCGGGCGCGCCGATGGCAGCCAGAGACGTATCAAGCGGCGTGTCCGCGAACGTGATCCGCAGGCTTTCGGGGTAGCCAGGCCGGCGCAGGTTGATGGGGAGCGAGCTGGCGTACCGCGCCCGGAAAACCGCGTCCGTTGTCCCTTCGACGAAGCCGCTCTCAAGGGTGTCGACCTCGACCGTCGGCAACGTCTCGATGATAGGCAGGATGCCGGCGCCGGCCGGGCCCGTGCCCTCGCCCAGCAGGTCGATGCCTCCTTCGAACAGAATCTCTTGAGCGGTCAGGTCCGACAGCGTGTAGGACGACGCGCGGATGCTGTCGGCCAGATGCTCGAACGTGATCTGTAATACGTGGTCGTCCGGCACCAGCGCCGGGTTGATCACGCGCGCCTCGATCGAACCCGTGCCGTCGCCGGCGTCGTGCACAATGGAAGCAGAATCCACGTTCGCGGACACGAACCCTGGCACGGGGGCATTGGGCCGTACTTCCACCGTATTTCTGGGGAGGATCGTGCCCCCACGCGGCGTTCGCGAGATGGTGATGGCGTTTTCGGAGGGGAAAAACCGGAATTCCTCCGAGCCGCGGTCGTACGAGGTGACGGCGAAATAATACAGCTGGCCGTTGGTGACCGAGGAGTCCGTAAAGGTGTGCGTGATGCCGGTATTCTGCCCGAGCCAGTACGCGGTGCCGTCTATCACGATGTCCGAGTACCCGCTGATGTCGTTCTCGAGGTCGAACTGCGCGATCGGCCGGCCATTGCCGAAGGGGCCGGTTCCCCGGGCATTGGTGATCAGCTGCGCATCGAGGAAGTTTGGATCGGTGGAGCGGTAGATCCGGTAGCCCTCGAAGTCGTTCCGGTTCGTGACCGGGTCGATCGAGCGCTCGGCAGCGTTATCCCACGTCAACCGCACGAAGCCGTCGCCGGCGTACGCCTGGACCGAGGGCAGCGGCGGCGGCGTGGCAAATTGATAGTTGGCGTTATAAATCGACTGGACGGTCTCGACGTTGGATTCGAGCTCGGTCAGGTCCTGTCCGTAGGCCAGAGCGAGGCTGAAGCGTTCACGCCGGCCGGCGGTGAGGGGGAATGGCCCGGATGCAAACAGGAACCCTATGTTGTAGTTGAGGGCGAGCGGATTATCGAATCGGACGGCCGGGTCGGGACTGGAGAACTGGTCGTAGAGCCGGAGCGGCCACTCGTTCTCGTTCATAAAGAAGACGATGTTGTCGGTCTCCGAGCTGGGCGCGCCGGCGCCGGCGCGGATGCGGTTCATCTTGAACCCGGTGAGGCCGATCATGTCGGATTCGTTTACGTCGGTCTGATCGAAGTTCGGCTCTCCGGGCGTCGGCTCCCCGTTGTTTTCGCCGGAGTCGGGCGGGTTGTTGTCGTCGGAGAAGATGCCGTCTCCGCCGGTGTCGCTGAACTCGGCGACCCAGTCGAGGTCCTCGTCGCCCGTCCACCACACGCCGGCCGTATAGGCGGGTCGCTCGATGATCGGCCCATAAAACGCCTCGAAGGCCGCGACGTCGTAGTTCGCCAGTACGTAGGCGCGGATCGCGTCCTGCCCTTCGATCCGGATCCCCGCACCACCGTCGCGCCGTTCGTCGCGGATGCCGTCGCTGTCGTTATCCACCCCGTCGCTGGCGTCGCCGGGGGTTTCGAGGTAGGCGTAGCCCAGGTAGCCGGTTGGCTCGCAGTTGGACCGCAGCCCGACGCCGCGGCCGCCTTTGTCCCAGGTATAGACGAGGTTGAGGCCGAAGTCGGTGTTATAAAATGCGTTGTCGTCGTCGGATTCCGCGACGCCGTCGCATGAATTTCCGGAGCCCCCCACGCCGGAGTCCATGTACAGGCCGAAGACGATGTCGTCGTACGTGGTGGTGCTTTCGTTGACGATGTCGTAATGCCAGAAGATGACGTTCTGGGCCTGCGGGTTGGCCCACTGGAAGCCGCGGACTTCGACACGGAGCCCGAGGCCGCGCCGGGTCCGGTCGCGCGCGTCGGGGAAGAATTGCCAGGCGTCGTAAAAATTATCGTCCATCACAAAGAACGACTCCTGGTCTGCGTTCGGCCTTTTGCCAAAAAAACCGTTCCACGAGCCGCACCAGCCGGGATCGTCTGGATCGTCGAGTTTATCGACCCAACAGGTCGCCGGGTCGGCCCCGCTTCGGATATCGCCGGCCGCGTCCACCGCACCCGGCCAGGTGCGCGGGTCGTTGCTGAGGGCGACGGATCGGCCCTGGTTGATGGTCGGGCTGGATTCGTTGTAGCCGGGTCTCGGTTCGAAGCGCATGACGCGGCCGGAGTTGGGGCTCGTCGCCTGGCGCTCGCGGTAACCGGTGAGCATGATGTAGGCCTGCCGGCCGTTTTCCTGCGTCACCCGCGCCAGCACAAACGGCGTCACCCCGTCCGAATAGTTGACCCCGCTCCCGCGCGGCACCTCGGCGGAATGGAAAACGCTCAGGTCCGGGTTCGAGATGAAATCCCCCACCATACCGTAGTTGTAAAATACCGTTCGGACCCGGTTGGCGTCGTGCGTCCCCTGCCGCTCCGCATCGATGCGGCTCCGCCGCTCCGGCGGAGTCACGGGTTCGAGGTCCTGCGCCCGGGTGGGGCTGGCGAGGAGAAGGAGGATTATGTAAAGGAATGATTTCACGTCGTGGCGTTTCGTAAGGTGCGATTGCGCTTCGAAGGCATCCCCGACTCCGGTCCCGTCATCCCCAACTTGATTGGGGATCCATGCAACCAACGAGCCTTGCATGGTTCCCCGCTTTCGTGGGGATGACGGGCGCGGTTAGAGCCGGCGCCGTGGTGGCCATCGAGAAGGATGGTCGAGCTGTTTCCATCGCCGTTTTTCCCTCATCGCCTCGCGCCGCCACGCAGCGAAATGCCGATCTCGATCCGGCGCGGCGCGTTGAGCCGGCCGGGGTTCGGATTCCGTTGTTGGGAAGGGATGAGGGTGTAGTAGGGGCTGCCGGTATCGGCGTACACGAATCCGTTGGAAAAGTGCTCGTCGAACACGTTGAACACCCGGGCAAAAAAGGTCAGATTCGCCGGACCGAGGGAAAAGAACTTCTCCGCCCGCAGGTCGACGATCACATGGGTCGGCTTCCTCCCCGAGTTGCCCTCCAGCTCGGCGCCGAAGCCGCTGCTGAGCGACGGGGTGTAGGGCTGGCCGCTGGAGAGTTTGATGACGGAGGTGAAGGAAAATTGGTCCGGCACGAACCACACAAGGGTCCCGTTGAGCGTGTGGCGCTGATCCCAGTTAAACGGGATCTGGCGCGGGCGCGGATCCTCGCCGGCCGCCGCCCGATTGGCCGTCTCGCGAGGGTCGCTGGCATTGCCGAGCGCACGCTGCAACGTATAATCGAGCGACGTGCTGATCGGACCCATCCGCCGCTGGTCGAGCGAGATCGTGAAGCCGCGCACGCCGCCGAAGTCGATGTTGGTCAGACGCGCGTATTCGGCGGCAGTATAAGTCTGCACGAACTCGACCCCGAGCAGGTCGCGGATGTCTTTATAAAAAAGGCTGACGTCCAACCCCAGAAAACGGGTGAGCTCGGCTTTAAACCCGAACTCGTACTGCGTGGTGAACTCCGGCTTGAGATCCGGATTACCGAGCACGCCGTAGTCGACCGCGCCGGCCTGTAAATCTTCCAGGATGGCATAGTCGGCGTTCGAAAACATCTGCCCGAGACCCGGCATCTGGTAAAAGTGGCCGTAGGAGAAAAAGACAGAGGCCGTCTGCAGGATCGGGAAGGAGATGCCCAGGCGGGGGGCGAAGACGAGTTTGGCCGTGGTCGACTTCGGACGCGACGCCGGCGCGCCGTCGATGCTGTTGGCGGGATTCTGGAGGTCGCTCGGGACCGAGGCGTTGGCGTTGAAATACTCGGCGCGCACCCCGAGCCGCACCCTAAGGTCCCGCCATTCCACCCGGTCCTGCACAAACGCCGCGAGGGTGAGGGGGTCGTAGGTATTCACGATGGCGCCGAGGGTGTCCTGAAAGACGCCGAGGGTCTGCACCCCGTCCACGACCACCTGGGACACCTGCCGGGGCGTGCCGAAGCGGAGGTCGGACGTCTGCGCCTCGAAGCCGGCCTTGAGGAGGTGGGTCTTCGTCACCTGGCTCGTCAGGGCGCCTTTGAGCACGTACGAGTTCGTGTACTGTACGAAGCGCCCAAGGTCGACGCCCTGGACAACGGCGCCTTCCTCGTAGTTGGCGTCGCCGCGGGGTTCGCCGGCCGTGAGGTAGGGCGAATCCTCCGGAATGAGAAAACTGACGCCGGCATTCGCCGGGATCGTCCCGATCTCATCGTACTTGACGTCCTTGAAATCGAAATAATTCTGGCGAGCGCTGAGCTCATAAAAGCTCGTCTGTGACAGCGTATGGGTGATATCCAACCCGTGGACAATCGAAAACTGGCGGGCCGTCTTTTGCCCTTCCGGGTTGAACCGGAACGCGTGGTTGTAGCCCTGCCGTTCAAACGCGTTGCCAACCGCCTGATAACTGATCTGGATGTTCTTGATGGATCGGTTGGTGAGCTTGCCGAGCCATGACCACTGGCGGGAGAAGTTCATCGGCACGATCGCGCCGTCGCCGGTCGGATTAAAGAGCCGCTGCTCGAGGTCGCTCCGGTCGGTCGGCAAAAACCGCCGCTCGCCCATCAGGTGGCCTTCGTTGACGAACCGCTGGCCGTTGAGCAGAAAAGTCGTATGACGCGCGAGGGGAACCGGTCCGCTGAGGCTGGCCTGGTAATTCTGGAGGATAAGCGGATCGACGCGGTCGATGAAGGGAAAGAGCGCGACCTTCTGGGTGCCCTCGAAAGGATTGGTGACAAACGTCGAGTCGTTGCCGGGGCTGAGGAAGTCGCCCATGTACATCTCGGCGCTGAACTCGTACCGGTCCGCGTCGCCATTGCGAAGGACGGCGTTGACCACACCGCTCATCGCCTGGCCGTATTCGGCGTCGAAGGTGCCGCTGATGACCTGGACTTCCTGGAGGACCGACCGGTCCAGGGTGAGCGACGAGGCGTTGTCGAACGGGTTGTTGACGGAGACGCCATCCACCTGGTACTGCACCTCCCCGAGGCGCCCGCCGCGGAAGTGGCCATCGACGACGCCGGCCTGGAGGTTGACGATTTCGCTCAGCTGCTGGACGGGTAGAATGTCGATATCGTCTCTCGTCAGCGTCTGCATCGAACTCGTGAGCGAGACATCGATGATCGGTCGCTCGGCGGTTACGATCACCTCCTGGCCTTCGAAGACCTCTTCAGCCAACCCGATGTCCAGCGTCGTGGTGTTGTTGGACGTGATCAGCACGCCTTCGACCACCTTCGTCTGGAACCCGACGCTGCTGAAACGGACGCTGTACGTACCCGGCGATAGACGGATCACGGCATAGTCGCCGTTTATGTCGGCCGCAGCGCCCTGGGAGGTGCCTACCACCAATACGGTCGCGCCAATGAGCGGCTCGCCGTTGAAATCGACCACGCGCCCGGCCAGCTTTCCGGTCTGCGCGGATGCGGCGCCGGCAAAGAGGAGAAGGGAGAAGAGGAGGGCGAGGTGCTTCACGAAAACCAGGGAATTGTCGATAGTCAATGGATGATGGTCAATGGATGATGGTCAATGGTCGATGGTCAATGAGAGCGTCTGTCCTCATCGACCATCAACCATCGATCATCAACTATCGACCATCAACTATCGATCATTACTTCAGGAGCAGCATCTTACCAACACCGCTGATCTGATCGACACCCAGAGCGGCGTCGACGACCTGGATCCGGTAGATGTAGAGACCGGAAGCGAGGCCGGCGGCGTCGAACGTGAACGTCTGCGAACCGGGCGCCTGGAGGCCCGGGGCGAGGGTGCGGACTTCACGGCCGAGCACGTCGTAGACGCTGATTGTCACATCGCCGGCCGTCGGCAGGGCGTAGGACAGCGTGGTGGTCGGGTTGAACGGGTTCGGGAAGTTGCCGCGGAGGGCGATGGATTGGGGCAGTTCGCCTGCTTCACGCTCCGTATCCACACGGAACGTGGGGTCCATCAAGCCCGTGGCCGCAGGGCCAAAGCCGCGCTCGGTAAGCCACCAGATGCGGGTGCTGTAGCTGTCGGTCATGCTTTCGAGATAGTCGCCATCGAAGAAGACCGCACCCATGTATAGCAGGCCGTCGCCAAGACCATCCTCGTAGTTAAGCGCCTTGGTCAGGTCAATGGCGATTTCCATCTGATAACCGGTGTCGATATCCGTCGGATCGGCGACGGTCGAGGCATCCTTCAAGTAGACGGCCGCCTGGAAGGCGGTGCTGTCCGCCGCGCGCAAGATGGCCGCGTCTTCAGCATACGCAATATTGCCTGTGGAATCGATGGTTATTTCAAACTGCAGGAAGGGCAGCGGCGAACCATCCGTGCCGGCACGGTCCCGCAGGATGATGCGCGTTCCATCGCCTCCGTCGTCTCCACGGCTGATGCCACTTATCGCCTGATCTTCGGCATCCAGACCGATGAAGAGCATGTTGCCCTGGAAGAAGGTCTTGAAATGGCCGATCGAGGGGTCGATGACGATCGCCTGCCGTTCGTCGCCGTTGATATCGGGCCGGAACCAGTGTGTATAATACGCGCCGGCGCCCGGGAGCGCGTCGAGCATGGATGATGACGCCTGGTACTGCAGCGTGATCAGGGTATCAAGTTGTCCCCAGACGTCTTCGCTCAACTGGCCGTCAAGCGTGATCTCAGCGCTTTCGTCGTTCAGCACACGGAAGTCCGGCTCAGTCAACGAAGGCGCATCGCCTGAATTGACGGTCACGTCCGGGCTTCCCATGATGTAGGCGACACCATTGGGGAAGTCGTTGCCCCACTGATTCTGCCACCAGGTGCGCGTTAACATCGAAAGATTGGCGTCTTCCGGCCAGCTGTAGTCGTCGTCGTTCAGCGCAATACTCAGCGGCACCCTATCACCCGTCGCCGCGCTGAAGTCGTAGCCCAGCGAGTCCAATGCGATGCGCATTTCCATGGTATATCCGACGTCGTCACCATGAGTGTCGTCGTTCGAAATCCCGTCCACGACCGTGCGGGCATCCCACTTGGCAACGTTTTCGGGTGAACGTTCCACATTCCCCTCGCCAAAGCCGACGCCGAAATCGCCGAACAGCCGCGCTTCGTTACCGGGCAGCGGCAGGCCAGAACCCACGAGCGAGCCGTCGTCATAGGTCGTGGCCGCATCCGATGTGTCAGCCGGATTCCAAAATGTATAGAAGAATTCAGCGTTGTTGGCCGCGTTGAAGTAATTCGGATCCGTATAGGGCTCGGTAGGCCGTGTCATCCGATTGACCATGGAGATGATAAGGCCATCGAAATTAAACAGACCCAGGCCTCCACCGACCGACTTATCCGCCACACGGGCGCTGATCCACAGGTCATTCCCATCGCGCAGCACGTAGATCATGCCGTCGCTCGGGTCAGAGGGATCGGCCAGCGTGAACGTGCCGTCGATACGCCAGCCGCTGCCGGGTCCGCCGGCGCTTTCCCCATACAGCAATTGCAGGCTGTCCGCGCTCGCCCACTCGGCTTCGTCCAGCGCGCCGTCCAGCGTCAGGGTGGCGCCTTAGACATCGCGCGCCCAGATAACATCTACTCCGTTTCGTACCGGCTGTGCGACCAGCGCCGGCGCCATCAGGGCCGCCAGCAGACACAGCAATGTCCATTTTGTGATTGACGTTTTCATGTGATTCTCATGTATGGTTAGGGTGTTCGTGTGCCTCAGCATCGCGCAGATAAAACGCCGCGTCCACATCACTACTACACACTTGGATAGATGGCGATTTGAACCCTGGCACGTGACGGAATCGCAGAATAAGATGAGTAATGGATCCCGAGAAGCGCTGCGAAATGCTGAAAGCAATGCCCCAATATGCGAGAAATTAAAACTGGATGCAAGGAGTGCTTCACGAAACCTTCAATTCAGCCCGGGCGCGTCATGCCGGCTGTAGGATTCAATCCTACGCCCGCCGACGACATCCCCCGTCCCATTTCCTTACACGCCGGCGCGTTCTTGTCCGGGTGACGTCGCGAATGCGTCCAAACGGCCACGATGTCCCCGGCGTCCGCGATACGGACACGATGTATCGTGTCCCTACGATTTGATCATCAACGTTCGACCCGATCATGAGCCGCACCTTCTCCACCATCGACGGGAACGAGGCCGCCGCCTACGTCGCCCACAAAACGAACGAGGTCATCGCCATCTACCCCATCACGCCGGCCTCGCCAATGGGCGAGTTGGCGGACCTGTGGACGATGCAGGGACAAAAAAACCTCTGGGGGATGGTGCCCGAAGTCATCGAGATGCAATCCGAAGGCGGCGCCGCCGGCACGGTCCACGGCGCCCTCCAGGCCGGCTCGCTCACCACCACCTTCACGGCGAGCCAGGGCCTCCTCCTGATGATCCCCAACATGTACAAGATCGCCGGCGAACTCACCAGCACGGTCTTCCACATCGCCGCCCGCTCCCTCGCCGCCCAGGGGCTCTCGATCTTCGGCGACCACTCGGATGTCATGGCCGCCCGCGCCACGGGCTGGGGCATGCTCTTCGCCGGCTCCGTCCAGGAGATCATGGACTTTGCCCTCATCACTCAGGCCTCCACGCTCGAATCCCGCATACCCTTCCTGCACGTATTCGATGGATTTCGCTCCTCGCACGAAATCCAGAAGATTGAGATGCTAGATGAAGCGCACATCCGGCAGATGATCGACGACGACCTCGTCCGTGCCCACCGCTCCCGCGCCCTCACGCCGGACCGACCGGTCATGCGGGGCACCGCACAGAACCCGGACGTCTACTTCCAGGCCCGCGAAACCGTCAACCCGTATTACGCCGCCGTGCCGGAGATCGTCCAGCGCCGCATGGACGAACTCGGCGTCCTCACCGGCCGGCGCTACCGGCTCTACGAATACGTCGGCGCGCCGGATGCCGAGCGGGTCATCGTGATCATGGGCTCCGGCGGCGAAGCCGTCGAGGAAACGGTAATGCACCTCCTGGCGCAGGGGGAATCGGTGGGGCTGCTCAAGGTCCGGTTGTACCGCCCCTTCGCCGTCGAACGCTTCCTGGAAGCCATCCCGGTGTCGGCGAAAAAGATCGCCGTGCTGGACCGGACGAAAGAGCCGGGCTCGGCCGGCGAGCCGCTCTATCAGGACGTCCTCACCGCCATCGCCGAGGGCATGGCCACGGGCGCGGCCCTGTTCGATCGCATGCCGCTCGTCGTCGGCGGGCGCTACGGGCTTTCGTCCAAGGAATTCACGCCGGCGATGATCCGCGGGGTGTTCGATGAACTCAAGAACGACCGCCCCAAAAACCATTTCACGGTGGGGATCGTGGACGATGTCTCCCACACGAGCCTGCCGTGGGACCCTGACTGGCAGATCGAGCCGGCCGACGTCACCCGCGCCCTCTTCTGGGGCCTGGGGTCCGACGGGACGGTCGGCGCCAACAAAAACTCGATCAAGATCATCGGCACGGAGACGGACCTGTACGCGCAGGGGTATTTCGTGTACGACTCGAAGAAATCCGGCGCCCGCACGGTGTCCCACCTCCGTTTCGGCCCCCGGCCCATCCATAGCACCTACCTCATCCAGCAGGCCAACTTCGTCGCCGTCCACCAGTTCGGCTTCCTCGAACGGTACGACACGCTGGAGCTGGCCGAACCGGGCGCGACCTTCCTCCTCAACAGCCCCTATGGGCCCGACGAGGTGTGGGATCAGCTCCCGCGCCGCGTCCAGGAGCAGATCATCCAGAAAAACATCGCCTTGTATGTGATCGATGCCCTCGATGTCGCCCGCGAGGCCAGCATGGGCGGTCGCGTCAACACGATCATGCAGACGTGTTTCTTCGCCCTCAGCGGGGTGCTCCCGCGCGACGAAGCCATCGGGAAGATCAAAGAGGCCATCAAAAAGACCTACGGCAAACGCGGCGAAGCGGCCGTCGAGATGAACTACGCCGCCGTCGATGCGGCGCTCGCCCACCTGCACCCGGTGCCCGTCCCCGAGACGGCCAGCGGGATGATCGAGCTCCCGCTCGTGGTGCCCGCCGGCGCGCCGGCATTTGTCCAGCGCGTCACCGCCGCGATGATCGCCGGCCAGGGCGACGCCCTGCCCGTCAGCGCCCTGCCGGCCGACGGCACCTACCCGACCGGCACCACGCAGTGGGAAAAACGCAACCTGGCGTACGAGATTCCGGTGTGGGATACGGACCTCTGCATTCAGTGCGGGAAATGTGTGATGATCTGCCCCCACGCGGTCATCCGCTCAAAGGTCGTCGAGCCCGGCGCCCTCGCCGGCGCGCCGGACGACTTCAAGACGGCGCCGGCCCGCTGGCGGGAGTTTCCGGACCAGCAGTACACCCTCCAGGTGGCCGCCGAGGACTGCACGGGCTGCCAGCTCTGCGTCGAGATTTGCCCGGTGAAAGACAAATCCCGCGTCGACCGCAAGGCGATCAATATGGCGCCCCAGCTGCCGCTCCGCGACAGCGCCCGGGTGCACTGGGACTACTTCCTCGGCCTGCCCGATCGCTCGCGGTACACAAACGACGGGCTCCACTACACCAAATCGAAGGACGTCCAGCTCCTCCAGCCGCTCTTCGAATTCTCAGGCGCCTGCGCCGGCTGCGGCGAGACGCCCTACCTGAGCCTGCTCACGCGCCTCTTCGGCGACCGCGCCATCGTCGCGAACGCCACCGGCTGCTCCAGCATCTACGGCGGCAACCTGCCCACGACGCCCTGGACCACCAACAGCGAAGGCCGCGGGCCGGCGTGGAGCAACTCGCTCTTCGAAGATAACGCCGAATTTGGCCTCGGCATGCGGCTCGCCGTCGAGCACCAGGCCGCCTTCGCCCGTTTGCTCGTCGAACGCCTCCGCCCCCGGAACCCCGCCCTGGTCGACGCCCTGCTGACGGCCGACCAGTCGACTCCCGCAGGAATCGCCGCGCAGCGCGCGAGCGTGAGCCAGCTCAAGGCCCTTATCGCTGGCGACGCTTCCCCCGACGGACGCGACCTCGCCGGCGTCGCGGACGCCCTCGTGAGCCGCAGCGTCTGGATCGTCGGTGGCGATGGGTGGGCGTACGATATCGGGTTTGGGGGGCTGGACCATGTGATGGCCAGCGGGAAAAACGTCAACGTGCTGGTGCTGGATACCGAGGTGTACTCGAACACCGGCGGCCAGGCGTCGAAGTCGACCGGCCTGGGCGCGGTGGCCAAATTCGCCGCCGGCGGCAAGGCGACGCCTAAAAAAGACCTCGGCGAACTGGCCATGAGCTACGGCTACGTGTACGTCGCCCAGATCGCCCTCGGCGCCGACGACACGCAGACGGTCCGCGCCTTCGAGGAGGCCGAGAGCTACAACGGGCCGTCGCTGATCATCGCCTACAGCCCGTGTATCGCGCACGGGATCGACATGGCGCGGGGAGTGGACCAGCAGGCGCTCGGGGTGAAATCCGGCCACTGGCCCCTCTACCGGTTTGATCCGAGGCTCACGGAGGCCGGCAAAAACCCATTCCAGCTGGACTCGAAGGCGCCCTCGGTATCGTTCAAGGACTACGCCTACAACGAAAACCGCTACCGAACCCTCTCGCTCGTCGACCCGGACGCCGCCGCGCGCTTCCTCAAACAAGCCCAGGCCCATGTCGACGCCCACTGGAAAAAATTCGAACGGATGGCCGGCATAGCCTCTGGCGATGGCCATGCCAACGCCCCTCCGCGCCCTCCCGGC
>JAWXAX010000205.1 GCA_034439735.1 Rhodothermales bacterium
ACGCGCGCGCGCGTCAGGTCCGATACATCCGAGGAGTTATTCAGTACGCGGGAGACGGTCGAAATGGCCACGCCGGCCCGCTCCGCCACATTGTAGATGGTCGCTTTCTGTTTGCCGTGCTGCATCAGGGACATCCGTTAGATAGACAGCGGATCGAGACGGCGCCGGAATGCGCACGCTCGGGGGGACATCTGCGTCCGGGAAGATAAGGTACGACAGGTCATGCGTTACCACGGAATAGGTGAATTAATAAGGGCTATGCGATAAAATGAGTTAAAAACTGCCGCTATACATTGATAAATCCTACAAGAAAGTGGTCATTTCACGCCTCATCCCCAATAATTGGGTTCGACCTGTCTTTCTCGACCCGTCGTCTTATCTTAGTCGACTCTGGTATCACTAATCCATCGTATTCGCTTGTATTCGCTATGTCCAGCGTACGTCTAGACGGCATCAGGAAGGTGTACGACGGCGGCATGGTCGCCGTGAACGACGCCAGTTTTGAGATCGCCGATGGCGAGTTTGTCGTGCTGGTGGGGCCGTCGGGATGTGGGAAGAGCACGACGCTCCGGATGATAGCCGGCCTCGAGTCCATCACGGATGGCACGTTATCGATCGGGGATCGGGTGGTGAACGAACTCGCTCCTAAAGACCGAGACATCGCCATGGTCTTTCAGAATTATGCCCTGTATCCACACATGACGGTGCGCGAAAACATGGGTTTCGGCCTCAAGTTGCGCAAATATTCGAAAGAGGAGATCAGGCAACGAGTCGAGCAGGCGGCGGATGTGCTGGGCATTCGGGACATTCTGGATCGCAAGCCCGCTCAGTTATCGGGAGGGCAACGTCAGCGGGTGGCGGTTGGCCGGGCCATCGTGCGCAAGCCGCGTGTCTTCTTGTTCGACGAGCCCCTCTCCAATCTGGATGCGAAACTGCGCGTGCAGATGCGCACGGAAATATCCAGGTTGCATCAACGGCTGGGGGCGACGATGATCTATGTGACCCACGATCAGGTGGAGGCGATGACGATGGGGGATCGCATCGTGGTTATGAAAGACGGAGTCATTCAACAGATCGACACGCCGCTCAACCTCTATAATCATCCCGCAAACGCCTTTGTCGGCGGCTTCATCGGAAGCCCCGCCATGAACTTCCTACCGGGCCGGCTCGTTTCTACAGCGGAAGGCTTTTCGTTCGAGAGCGAGGGGAACGGGGTGACCATCCCCGTATCCGTACCTGAACCCGAAGTACGCGCGGCGCTTGGAGCGGCTGTTGGTGAAGAGGTATGGCTCGGGTTTCGGCCCGAGGATCTCTATATCGAGGGGGGAGTGAGTGTGCCGGCACTGTCGCACCCGATCGGTGCCCGGCTCGACGTTATCGAGCCTATGGGGAACGAAATCTTTATCTACGCCCAGTTCGATGGTCACGCCATCGTAGCCCGTGTGGCTCCCCAGGCGCTTCCGGCGCCGGGGCAGTTGGTGGCCATGCGCCTCGACCTCGGAAAGCTACATTTTTTCGATCGGACATCTGGTCGCGCCATTCGATGAACATGGACTTACCCCCCGATGCTACACGCGCTCTGGAATCGATGCGGCGGCAAGCCGAAACGCATTACGAGGCGTCGGGTAGGCCCTGTGTCACACTCTGTTATGCGCAGAGCCTCAATGGGTCGATTGCGCAGGCGGATGGAAAGCCGCTCAAGATCAGTGGGGAGGCGGCCGCAACTTACACCCATGCGCTCCGGGCCCTGCACGACACGATCCTCGTGGGTGTGGGGACCGTGCTTTCAGACGACCCGCGCCTGACGACGCGCCTTGTGAGCGGTGCGAATCCGCGCCCGATCGTGTTGGACTCTCGCCTGCGCATGCCTCCGACGGCGCGATTGCTTTCGACGGATGCGCCGGCTCCGATGGTCGCGACTACGGCGGGCTGTTGCGTCCAGGCCGAGCAGATGCTGCGCGCCGCCGGCGCTCAGGTCGTGCACCTGCCGGCGACGGCCTCTTCACGGGTCGACCTCACCGCGTTACTCGAATATCTCGGCGATCGAGGTGTCCGGTCCCTGATGGTCGAAGGAGGGAGCCAGGTCATCGAGAGCTTTCTGCGCGAACGGCTCGTCGATTATCTGGTCGTGACACTGTCCATGCAGTATCTAGCCGGGAAATCGGTTATTTCCGTTGGCCGAAAGCGGGCTGCCGCATCTGCGACCTTCCAGTATCCACGCCTCGCGCCAGCGCATGTGTTCTGGGCCGGGGCGGATCTGGTGCTCCACGGCGATCCGGTCTGGTCCTGAGCCGGTGTGCCTCCACCCCCGTATCGCATGGCATCTACTCGAACGCTTTTATTTACTGGCAAGGGCCATGTTCGCTTCGATACACACACGATCCCGGCGCCAAAGCCGGGTGAAGTGACGGTCCGCACCCTCTGTTCGGGCATTAGCGCCGGCACGGAAATGCTCTATTTCCGAGGCGCGGCGCCGGCCGACGTGGACATTACCCTCGATGCCGTCTCGGGCCCGCCCCGGTATCCGATGCCTTATGGCTATGCGGTGGTCGGGGTGGTGGAAGCGGTGGGAGACGCGGCAGGCCATGCGACCGGCGAGGCCTGGCTCGGGCGGCGCGTCTTCGCGTTCCACCCACATACCGAACGCTTCACCACCTCATGTGAACGGCTGATACGCCTGCCCGGAACGCTCGCGGACGAAGACGCGGTCTTCTTGCCGAACATGGAAACGGCCGTGGGGTTGATCCATGATGCCTCACCGCTTCCCGGAGAACGTGTCCTGGTGTTTGGCCTCGGCGTCGTGGGGCAGTTGACGGGGGCCCTGCTGGGGGAGTATGTCGATTCCACCGGCGTCGACCCCTTTCCGCTGCGGCGGCGGCAGGCGGAGGCATTCGGTTTTCGTCGCGCATTGCCGCCCGATGGCGCGGCGCTGCAGGACCTTTTTCACGGGGCGGATCCGGCCGGCGGGGCGGATCTGTCCATCGAGGTTACGGGTAATCCCGAGGCGCTGGATCAGGCGCTTGCCCTGACGGGATATGCAGGCCGCATCGTGATTGGCTCCTGGTACGGCGCCCGCCCCGTTGAACTTCGTCTCGGCGAACGATTCCATAGGGCCAAGCAATCGATCGTGAGCAGCCAGGTCAGCGCACTCCCCCCGCGGTTGCTCGGGAGGTGGACCAAGCAGCGGCGGTTCGGGCTGGTTCTCGAGGTGCTTCAGAACATACGCCCTTCCCGGCTGATTACACACCGGATTCCATTCGATAAGGCCGCCGAGGCGTATGCACTCCTGGAAACCGATCCGGGAAGCGCCATCCAGATCATCTTCACGTACCCACCCGGAAGCCTACACCCTCACTAGCCCCATACTGTCAATGTATCGCCTTCTGGTCACCCGAACGTTCGTCGCCCAGCATTTCCTGACGGTCCCCAATGCCGGCCCCGAAAATGAATGGCATTCCCACGTATTTACGGTGGAAGTTCAGCTCCAGGCTCCGCGGCTCAATGAATACGGCTATCTCGTGGATATCGACGAGGTGAAAGCGACCATGGATGGGTTGATCGCCCGTTATCGCGACACCACGATGAACGATCTACCCGAGTTCGCCGGCCTCAATCCGAGCATCGAGCATTTCGCGCGCATCTTCTGCGACGGGCTCCGCGCCGGGATCCAGACCAGCCACCTGGAGGAAGTGACGGTACGAATCTGGGAAGACGAACTGGCCCGAGCCTCCTATTCTCACCGCGTACGGGCGGCCACATGAAGGATGCGGTTGAAGCGTCCGGCTACGCGACGTTCTTGCTGGCCAAGCGGCCGATAGACGAACGCGCCCTCAACGAGCGGATCTGGGCCTGTGCAATGCGCCGACTCACGGAGTCGCCGGTAGATCGTCCCACCCGTGTCCTCGAACTAGGCGCCGGCGTGGGTGGAATGCTGGAGCGGTTGCTCACCCGGACGACCGTTCGCGAGTTGCACTATACGGTGGTCGAGATCGAGCCGGCGCATCTCACGGCGCTACGCATCCAGCTTTGTGCGTTCGGAGAGCAGGAAGGGTATGAGGTGGATGATGCGGCTGCCGATCAGATCGTGCTGACACGGGACGGCAGCCGTGTCGAGGTCGTGCTGACCCGGGCGGATGTGTTTTCCTTTTTACGACAGACGTCGGGGGCAACGTACGATCTGCTCATCGCACAGGCGTTTCTGGATCTTTTCGAGATCGAGCCCCTCATGACGCTACTGGTTGCCGCCGTCATTCCCGGGGGAGGTCTCTATTTCCCGATCACGTTCGATGGGATTTCAAGCTGGCTTCCGGTTATCGATGCCGCGTTCGACCAGCGGGTGGAGCAGTTGTATCACCGGTCGATGGACTTGCGGGGCGCATCGATCGAGCAGTGCCCGCGGAGCCAGACGGGCCGGCATGTTGTGTATCACCTATCGCAGCGGCCGGACATCGCGACCGTAGATGCCGGGGGGGCGGATTGGATGGTGGGTACACCCAGTGAGGGTGAACTTATTGCCGGCGAAGCGGCATATTTATACGCCATGCTCAATGGGTACGAACGCGAGTTGACGGGGCACCCCGAACTGGACGCCGAGCGCTGGCAGACATGGCTCACCCTTCGTCGGCGGTCCATCGCCATGGGTACAGCCCTGTTTATCGCCCATCACCTCGATGTCTTCGCGCGGCGGCAATTTTCAGGCATTTCACGCAGCCGGTCCATTTCGTAACGATGTACCATCGTCTATACATGACGCCCCACCCGGGCGAAAATGGTCGAATTCTTGCGGGAGAATTCGAGTTTTACCCATCTGTACGAGACATAGCGCCCCTTTTGGTACATCCCGAGATACAAATGGACGGCTTCTTTCAGGTACCCGAAGCCTTTGCGGCATTAGATCAACACGTTATTCCCACGCTGTTTCGCGACAAAAACGCATCCGATACGGTTCGTGTCTGGGTAGCGGGATGTACGACCGGTGAGGAAGCCTACTCCGTCGCGATTTTGTTGTTTGAATATGCTTCGACGCTCGAGTCGCCGCCGCGGATCAAGATCTATGCGAGCGATAACGACCAGGCGGCGCTGCGCGTCGCACGGGGCGGGGTCTACGCGGACACGATTCGGCGACAGATGTCGGGCGGGTGTCTGGAACGCTACTTCATCCGGCAGCCCGATGGCTTCATTGTGGCCCCGGCCGTGCGCGACTCGGTTACCTTCTCTACCCACGATGTGCTCATTGATCAAGCGTTTCAGACGCTCGATCTCATCACGTGCCGCCATCTACTCGCCATTCTCGAAAAGGAGAGTCAGGGGCAAATTGTTTCGTTTTTCCACCACGCGTTGCGTCCACAGGCCTTCCTGTTTCTGGGTGATAAAGAGTTCGCTTCGGGTTTGCCCGATGCCTTTCTTCCAGTCGATGAGACCTATCAGATCTATCGCCTGAAAACGTCCGATACTCCGGCGGGACTCGGGTTTTTTGATGAGATTCTCGACGAAGACACCGTTTTCCCGGCCGAGTTGTCCCTTCAACCGGAAGATCTGGTCGATGCCCGTCGTAGCATCTCGCGCGAGGAAGAGCCGGTTAATGCACCCAAGGTGGACGTGCCCGATGCGCTAGAGCTACCCGGAATCTCGGAGCCGGAGGTTGAGACTGTTGTTCGCAGAGAGCCTCCGCCGCCCGAAGAGGCGCAGGAATCTCGTTACGACACGCTACCTGCGCCCCGGCTGGAAGCGTTGCCGGAGTTTTCGGAAGAGAGCCTCTATGCATCGACGGAGCCCCTGCGCGCCAACCGTCAAGATGCCGAAGACCCGATTCCGGCACCGCCGCGGGTAGCCTGGGCCGCACACGATGTGTTTGCGGACGCGCCGGCCCACAGAGAGCCTATTTCGCCGCGCGAAGAGGGCCTACGGGCGTCTTCACCGGCGTTTGATGATGCATTTGGAGCGCTGAGTGAGAGCGACGGTATGATGGGGACGGCCGAGGCTGTCCAATCCGCACCGTCCAATGAGGTCCATGGGGACGAGTCGACCCCTCCGGTGAGTGCGCCGGCCGCGAGCGCGATGAACGGCGCCGGCGTGGCGCCGCGGGAGCTGGTGCGGTTCCACCAGGAGCAGCTCATCAAACAGTACATGCCGCCGAGTTTGCTGGTGGACGATCAGTACAACATCCTCCATGTCAGCGGTCGTTTTGAGGGGCTGCTGCAGGTCAAAGCGTTTCATTTGGAGCGCGACTACCTGGAGAAGTTGCCGGCCGTGTACAGTCGGCGTGTCGGTAAGGCCATCCAGCAGGCCTTTTTCGAGCGCGACGCCAGTAAGGTAGAGACCGTAGTGATCCCGACGCGGGACCTTGGCAATGTGCCTCTTCGGATTCAGTTCTTGACGTTTGAGGGCTCCAAACTGGATGTGGTGCAGCTTGTATTCGGCGGCCCCTCAACCGATGCGGCTCGTGTCGGTATCGGGATCCGGCTGGCCGAAGCCGGCGACGCCCCTCAGTCTGATAATGCCGTTATTGCAGGTGGCATCGATGAGGCGCTGGCCCGACTCATCCTGGCAGGGCCATTCCCGATGCTATTGCATGCGGAAGGGGGGACGATCCTGGAGATGAACAGGGCCTGGGTGGATCTTTCCCTGTATCCCGTCGGAGAGACGACGACACTGACGGCCTGGACACGGTTGGTCCGCGGGCAGCGTATCCAGCTCAAGGATCCGAAGCTGGCGGAGCAGTATAGCCGCAAGGGCGTCGAGTGTGTATCGATCCGGACCAAAGCCGGCGACACGCGGTTGCTCGCGTTGCATTCGGTGACGCTGGGCAAGGACCGTAAGAACCGCAAGTTGACCCTTACGATGGCATCGGACATCTCAGGCCACGCCGGCCAGTATGGTGTGGGTCTGGTGTCGCACGGCGCGGACGACGCATCGCGGGCAAAATCGGCCTTCCTCGCCAATGTGAGCCATGAGATTCGCACGCCGCTGACGTCGATGATCGGCTTTGCGGAGCATCTGGCGAGCAAGCTGAGCGGGCAAGACATGCAGTTCGCGAGGTACATCACGGACAGTGGTTACCGGTTGCTGGAGACGCTGAACGCGATCCTTCGCATGGCCTCGCATGAAGGGGATACGCCGGCCGAACTATCCATCGAACTGATCGACATCACCCTGGAGTGCCAGGGTCTGCTACAGTTATTTAAACCGCAGGCGGATCAGTACGACATCCCCTTGAAAATGGTCATCAAGGAGCCCGTAAAGGCCTACCTGGACCGGGCGGCGTTCCGGCGCATCGTGGGTAATGTGATCGGCAACGCGATCAAGTTCACCCGGCGGGGCGAAGTGACGATCACGGTCAGCAGCGAGGCCGGCATGGTGAGTGTCGAAGTAGACGACACCGGCATCGGCATCAGCGATTCGTTTAAGCCCTTCATTTTCGATCGGTTTACCCAGGAGACCAAAGGCGAGGGGCGGTCGTACGCCGGCTGCGGCCTCGGCCTGGCCGTGGCAAAACTGCTTTCCGAGCAAATGGGAGGAACGATTACCGTCGAAAGTCAACTCGGCGAGGGCTCCCGCTTCACGGTACGGCTTCCGATTGGAAGCAGCCACAGCGGGAAAGCCGTTTTTGGCGAGCGGTCATCGGCCTCCAGTGCCGTCAAAAAACGGGTGTTGGTTATCGAGGATGATCTCGACACCCAGGAGTTGATGATGTTGCTGCTCCGTGATCGGTATGAGGTGATCGTGACGTCGAATGCTACCGAAGCGCTCCAGAAAGCCCAGCAGGATGATTATGAGGCTATTCTGATGGACCTCAACCTGGGGGGCTCGCGCTCGGGGTTTGAGCTCCTGGCGGATGTGCGGCGCGTGGACGGGTATCAGAGTGTGCCGGTGCTCGCTGTGTCCGCCTTGCCGATCGACGTGATCCGCAAGCAGCTCATTAAAAGCGGCTTTAACGGCTATATCGCCAAGCCGTTTACCCGCGCGCGCATCTATGATGCATTGGAAAGTGTGATGGGCAAAGAAGCCTGACGTCTCAGCCGAGGTTTATCTTGTCTGCCGCGTTTTTTTCCAGTTTGTTACGGCGATGGACATAGATCATGGTGGTTTCGACACTGGCATGGCCGGCGTGCTCCTGCGCTTCCTGGAGCGTGGCGCCGTTTTCCAGCGCGATGGAAATGCCCGAGTGCCGGAGGGTGTGGGCGCCGATCTTGTCGGCGATCTGAGACGGGAAGCCGGCCTTTTTGGCTGTTTGCTTGATGATGCGATAGATGGCGTCCGCCGTCAAACGCTCGCCTTTGCTACGGTTCGAAAAGCTCCGCCATAACGGCCCACTTAGT
Source organism: Rhodothermales bacterium (assembly GCA_034439735.1). Lineage (NCBI taxonomy): Bacteria > Pseudomonadati > Rhodothermota > Rhodothermia > Rhodothermales > Rhodothermales bacterium. The sequence continues at coordinate 8,319 of JAWXAX010000205.1, forward strand.
ACGCCATAGTGCTGTTTATAGTCCTCGATTTCCTTGACGATGTGGGCGGGGACCTTTTTCCATTTACCGCCGCTCTTCGAATCCGGGATATCGAGTATCCAATGCGCGCCTACGGGCCGGAGGTGTTCCACGTTCATGTTCGACGCCTCGGATCGACGCACGACCGTATGGATCATGACGAGGATGAGCGCGCGGTCCCGCACAGCGGCCGCGCCGGCGAGGGCCGTCGCTGCGATGAGTCGTTTCGCTTCGGCTTCAGAGAGAAAAACCGGCACGGCATCCCGGTTGTGTTTTGCTACGCTGCGCAGCGTGTGTTTGTTAAACGGGTTGCCCTGGATCACCTGTACGGCGATGCAGAAGTCGAAGAACGACCGGATGGACGCGATCTTGCGGGCGATGGTGCTGGGTTTTAGTTCGCGCTCGACTTCCAGGATTCGCAGGTACTCGTTGGCGTGCAGGAACGTGACGACCGCCACATGATCCGCATTCACAAACGTCGCCGGACCGACGGATGGTTCTTCGAGATCGTCGTCAGCCGACGGATTGGCCGGCTGTGCAACCCAGCCGAAAAACTGTCCGATGTCGTTCCGATAGCTGGCTTCCGTGTTTTGTTTGCTGTGTTTGTGCAGGAATGCGGCAAGCAAATTGGTCCCGGCATCCGCCATGGCGGCGAATACGGACGCCGCGTCGAAGGCGCCGGCTTTTACTAGGGATGCGTTTGGACGCGAATTGGAGGACGAATCTGTACCCACGGTAAACCCCTTAAGACAAGATCTATAGACTCTTTAGGCCCGATAAGTTTTATTATCGGGATTAAAGAGTATAAGGAGTGGTGGGACTTGGTGCAAGCCTGCAAGATCGCTTTTTGACTCAGGCCCGGTCGCGCATGGCCAGCATCACGGCTTCACGCAGCTCTTTTCGGATGAACGGCTTCTGGAGTATCGTGGGCGATGCCGCCGGCGAGGGTGCCGATCGTTTTGAGTTCTGCGCCTGTCGAAGTTGGGCTTCCAGCCAATCGGCCGCGGATCGTTTGCCGCGCGTGATGTCTTCGTAGGTCCCGATTGACCCGGACATGCCGGCCCGCCGAATCGTACACGAGCATGGCGCCGACGGCTCGTTCGAAGATGGCCTCAGCCGTCAAAACCAGGGTAGCGGCCAACTCGATGCGCTCAGAAACGCGTACGGAGGCGTTGCGTGTGGGCCATCGTCACGCGGCGATGGACGACCGGGCTCCGGTCGCTGCTAAAGCGAGGTGCGGGCGGTACGGGCTTCCTTTCCGGCCCGTTCGGAGGAGGTGGCGGTGGATTGGAGGACGAGCCGGAATCGCGATTCCATACGAAGTGCCAGAGGACGATCCCGACGACAATCGGTCCGAACGCGATGACTACACTCAGAAGTTGAAATACCCAATCCATTGCGATCATAGCTCGTCAGATTTCGGCTGAAGTTGGAGCCTCCGGCCCGAGCCCGCGGACGGGATGGGGCTCCTTATAGGTACATCGGCGCTCTTATTTAGATCTTTAAACAATGAGTACAGAAGCGAGAAACGGTGTACTATCGGGTGTCCTTCGTATTTGATGCCGTAAAAGTTCTACTCCCTTGGATTTCGATGTCATCGTTATAGGCGCCGGCCACAACGCCCTGATCGCGGGCGCTTACCTGGCGCAGGCCGGCTACCGGATCGGTGTTTTTGAGCGGCGTCACGTGGTCGGGGGCGCCGTCGTGACCGAGGAACGCGTTCCCGGATATCAGTTCGACCTCGGGGGCAGCGCCCATATTCTCATCCGGCTCACCCCGATTATCGAGGAACTGGGGCTGGAGAAATTCGGGCTCGAGTACATCGACCTGGATCCTCTGTTCGTCGCCCCGTTCGAAGACGGCGATGCGTTGTTCATCTACCGCAGCGTCGAAAAGACCGTGGCGCACATCGAATCCCGGTTTCCGGGCGAAGGGGCGGCATATCAGCGCTTTTACGACGATTGGATTGATTTCGCTCGCGCCGTCCGGGATGCTTTTCTGAGCGTTCCGGGTCCCTACGAACTCGGGAAGACGATGATCTTCCGGAAGTCGAAGCTTAACTGGAAGCGTGCGCTCGAATCCATCATGCGGCCGTACGGCGAAGTGATCGCGCAGTATTTCAAGGAGGAAAAAGTGCGGGCCCCGCTCCTCTGGATGGCGGCACAATCCGGCCCCCCTCCTACCGAGCCCCTGTCCGGTCCTTTCTTGTTGTGGCACCCGCTCTACCACGAAAGCGGTGTTGCGCGGCCGCGGGGCGGTTCAGGCATGCTGACCCAGGCGTTACGGCGCCACATAGAGTCGCATGGCGGCAGCGTGTTTACCGGCTCGCCGGTCGATTCAATCGTCATGGAAAGAACACGCGCTGTCGGCATACGGGTTGGCGACAAAAACTATACCGCTCGCGCCGTATTGTCCGGGACGCACATTAATGAAACGCTTAACCGGCTTTTGCCGGCCGACGTGCGTCCGCCCGAGGCCGCGAGTCTCCGCATGGGTAACGGGTTCGGAGCGATAGTGAGACTCGCCCTCGACCGTCCGGTCCGTTACGCCGCGTCTCCCGGCATCGAAGCCCGAACAGGACTCCAACTACTATGTGAGTCGCAACATCAGATCAACGCTGCGTACGGAGATTACCTTCGCGGCGAACCTTCGCGTGTCCCCCCCATCGTGGCGATGACGTTTAGCGCCGTGGACGACTCGCTCGCGCCGCCGGGGTGTGAGGTGCTCTGGCTGTGGGGACAGTATTATCCGTACGCGCTGGCCGGCGGGAAGTCCTGGGATGATATCGGCGATTCCGTCGCGCAAACGCTGATTGACCGGTTCGAGGTCTATGCGCCGGGTACCCGCGCGAGTATCGTTGATTACCTGTTTCAGCACCCCCTTTGGCTGGAACGCGAGTTGGGATTATTTCGGGGAAACGTGATGCACCTGGAGATGAGTATCGATCAAATGTTCATGTTTCGGCCCTCGTTATCGATGTCCGGCTACCGCGGTCCGGTAAAGGGGCTATATCTGACGGGGGCGTCGACCCATCCGGGCGGAGGCATCATGGGGGCTTCGGGCCGAAATGCCGCGCGGGTGCTGATCCGGGACCTCGAGCGCAGGAAAGTATAAACCGGGCTTAGGCCTGGCCCTTGGTCATCGGCGGCGGCATATTCAGGGCGAGGGCGTCGCGATAGAACTGCATGAGGCGCTCCTCGATAAGCTCCTGCTTCTGCAGCATTTCGGCATAGACGTCCTCCTGCTCGCGGGATTCGAGCCGGGCTATGATATGGGACTGGCTCTCGTAGATTGTTTCCAGCATCGCCTGGTTCTTGAGCAACATGAGCAGTAATGCAGTCGAGTCGATATCCATACATTCTTAGGATATAGCGTGGACGGAGCAGGATTTCCTGACGTTTTCGTAGTCCAAGATCGTTGATGCAACGGCTGGTAGAAAACGCCGGCCGCACTGTTTTTTGTGAATTAACCATCGGGCAGCGTTTTTCGGCCTCAATACAGCGCTTGAGCCGCTTTCCCCAGTTCTCGTTTATCATGACCTACCTCGGTTTCCACTGTGTCTTTATCCTCCCGCCTCTGGCGATCCTTCTGCTCATGGCGTGGCGTCGCGGCGTGTTGGCCGGCGCATGGCGGGCCATCGCCCTCACCATGGTGATCGCGCTGGTCTATACCACACCCTGGGACAATTACCTGGTGTACCGGTCGATCTGGTGGTACGGCGCCGATCGGGTGGTAGGCACAATCGGGTACGTCCCGATCGAGGAATACCTATTTTTCCTCCTCCAGCCCTGGCTTGCCGGCCTTGTTTATGCCCTTTTTTTTGCGGGGCGCACTGGGCGGGGGTCGTCGCGGAGTGGAGCGATTGTCGCCGTCGTGTTTGTTGTACTGAGCCTCTGGGGCGCGTACTTGCTGATCGCCGGGGGGGATCGAATGACGTATCTGGGGTTGATTCTGGCCTGGGCGTGCCCGGTGATCGCCGGCATGTGGTTGTTCGCTGGCCCGTTTTTCGGGCCCAGGCTGGGCCTCATGGCGGCTGCGACTCTCATACCCTCCGTCTACCTGTGGGCGGCGGATCGGCTGGCGATCGGGCTCGAGATCTGGACCATCGCCGCGGAGTATTCGACGGGCTATATGCTGTTGGGGCTGCCTATCGAGGAGGCAACTTTTTTTCTGTTGACTGATTTACTCGTCGTCAGCGGCGTCAGCCTGTTCATGCATGGCGACTCGATCGCTGCCGCGCGACGCCGGCTTGAGCCGGCCGCGCTTGCTCCCCCGAGAAGCCCCCACCAGCGTTCGTAGAAGATAGCGTTTACTCCTATGTTTGGATCGCCCGCCATTCCAGAAATGACTGTCCGTGAGTTAAAAACATTGATGGACGAGGGCAAGACGCCCATGCTCGTCGATGTGCGCGGCGAAGAAGAGTTTGCTGCCGTGAACCTGAACGGGACGTTGATCCGCCTGGATACGCTGCCCGCGCGCATCGGCGAGTTGGAGCCGTATCGCGATCAACTGCTCGTCGTGCACTGCCGCTCGGGCGCACGTTCGGCTAACGCCGTCCAGTTCCTGATCGCGAACGGGTTCATGAATGTACGCAATCTGAAAGGCGGCATCCTCGCCTGGAGCCGGGAAATAGATCCCTCCATGCCCACATACTGAGGCCGGCCGGTTGCAATCGATTCTTGTTCTCACGGGCCCCACAGCCGTGGGAAAGACGGCTTTGAGCCTCGCGTTAGCCGAGCGGATTGGAGCGGAAATCGTATCCGTGGACAGCCGGCAGATCTACCGTGAGCTGGTCATTGGTACCGCCCCGCCTTCCCATGCGGAGCGCGAACGGGTGATGCATCACCTGATCGAAATCTGGCCCCTGGAGGCTCCGCTATCGGCCGGCATCTATGTGCGCGAAGCCGAGGCGTGTATACGGGCTATCCTCGCACGAGGCAAGACTCCGCTGGTCGTCGGTGGGTCTACCCTCTATCTGGCGGCGTTACAGGACGGTCTGGCGGATATCCCGGATGTGACGCCCGAGTTGCGTGAAACGATTAACATGCGGCTGATTGAGGAGGGCGCCGAAGCGCTGTACAGGGAGCTTGAGCGAGTCGATCCCGCCTCGGCCGCCACGATGGATGCCTCTAAATCCCAACGACTCGTACGCGCGCTCGAGGTGTATTACGGCTCGGGTCGCCCCCTCTCTCACTACCACGGTCTCCGGCAAGCGCCGGCATTTACCTATCGCACCATTATCCTGAATACAGACCGTGAAGTGCTGTACGATCGGATCGACCGCCGTGTAGATGCCATGCTCGATGCCGGCCTGGTGGACGAGGTGCGCGGCCTGCTGACGCGCTATGGGCCGCATCTGCCGGCGCTCCGGACGATCGGCTACCAGGAGCCCATCGCGATGCTTCAAGGCCAGATTGATGCGGAGGAAATGCGGCAATTGATCCAGCGGAACACACGCCGGTACGCCAAACGCCAGCTTACGTGGTTTCGGCGGTTCGATGGCTACCAATGGATGGATGTAGATGAGGCCATGGCGGACCCGTACCACTTACTGGCGGGGCTCTGAACCGGTGCGCGCGGCCCGGGGTCGCAGCCGGCCATGGGCGTCAGGAAGCAGGGGGCGCTGGTTTTTTTCGGCCAGGGTAGGGCGGTACCTTTTTCTTGTCGAGGACGAAGAGATATTTCCGGTGCAGCGCATGGCCCCACTCCCCTTCCGCCACCCAGCCGGCCCCGCTCGCGAGGCCCAGCTCTTTCCATTCATCCGCCTTCCTGAATCGTAGAAACGGCTCCTGGCCCCGCATGACACCCAGGGATCGGATGCGATTGGCGAGCCTGTCGAGTGTGGTGAGCCGTTTTAACTCCTGTTCGGTTCGGTAGACCGATTCTACGACGATGAGCCGGCCGCTCGACACTCGGAGCGCTTCGGCGAACACCTGCTCGGGGTCCTCGCAGTGGTGGAGCACGAAGTACAGGACCACCGCGTCAAACGCCCCGTCATCGAACGGGAGCCGGCGGCCATCGTAGCACACGTGCGGCAGTTTCGTACGGTTCATGTTTTCCACATCGGCCAGCGTAACCTCGGCGCCAGTGCGGTGGTGGATCGCCTCGCCGACGTAGCCCTCGGCGGCCCCGAGGTCGAGCACGCGGAGCAGCCGTCCGTCTATCCGGGGGAGGAAGTGGAGGATGCGCCTGGCCTTTCGGGTAGCGCGGAGTCGCATCACAGAGAAGGCTTTATCCACGAGGGGGCGCCAGTACATGAGCATTCCGATTACGAGCCAGCCCCACCAGGCGAGGTTGACAAAGAACCAGTAAGGCCCATCGATATACAGCAGATACGTCCCGAGCGAGCACGTCGCGAGCCAGTGGAAATGCCACGGGGTGCGTGGTTCGAGTACGGCGAGCAGGAGCACCGGCGCCAGGTACCAGGGGTGCACCGTCGTAGAACATACCAGAAACGCCGTGGAAGCCAGCAGAAATATCCGAGACAGGGTCGGCCTCTTTCGTGCATCGTAGACGGCGATGCCGGCGAGAGAAATCAGAAAGAGGGTGCGAAACGCCGGCCCGAGTTGCTTGCTCCAATCCTCCCCCGTTGCCAGCAGGAAGATTTTTTTTACCCCGTAATAGAGCCCCGCGTTGAACTCGAAGTACCGGATGTACAGATCAAGCGAAGACCGGATGTTGTCGAGAAAAGCCGGGTGCCAGTACGGCGCGATTAGCGCCACCGCAACGGCCCCGCCGGCGAGCGCGGCTTTCCAGCCATGGCGCATCATCAAAAAGGGGAAAAAGACAAACGGGTAGAGCTTCGTCCATCCCGCGCCGGCCAGCGCCGCGCCGGCCCATCCCCCTCGCCCTTTTTTCGATAGCCAGATCACGGCGACGATAAAAAAGAGCGCGGCCGACTCCGTGTGCGCCTGTCCGGCTGTTTCGATGAGCACCAGCGGGTGCCAGGCGTAGAGCGCAAGCGCCGGCGCGGCTACAAGCCGGCTCAGAATGATCAAAGCGCCTAGTTCGAACGCGATGAGCATGGACTTGATCACATAATAACTGACGATCCACCCGTGTTCGTAAAACGAGCCCCCGACGAAGAAGATACCCTGGGAAACCGGGGGGTAGACCGTGTGATAGGACTTCGAGTTCAGGACCTGATACAGAGAGTCCGTCTGATGATGAACAAGCGAGGGATCATCGGGTGTCTGTCGATATGGGTTAACCCCCTCGGCCTGAAGCATGCCGTCCCACACGTAGCGGTAGGCATCGTCCGACAGGACAGGCGGCCAGCCGGCAAACCCGAGCCGCATCACGAGAGCGATGGCGAGCACCCAGCCTGTTGTGAGGCCCCCGCGCCAGACGATGGCGGCGAGCAGCAGGGACGCCGCCAGGGTGAAAGCTACAAACAGCGGCCAGTTCGAGGGCATCCGGGCACCATAGGCGATGCCGGCGATCAACCCCAGAAAAGCAGCTGTCCAACCGAGCGTGCGCCAGCGGGCGTCATGGAACATGGAAGATCATTCGTATTCGCCGGCCGTTATTTTCCAGATGGACTTCCTCGGCCATTTCACGGATAAAAAACAAGCCTCGCCCCCCACCCCGCATCAGGTTCTCCGCCGAGATGGGGTCTTCGATCTCATCGAGGTTAAATCCTTCGCCCTCATCTTCCACGATTAGCGCAATCTGCCGGGGAGCGCAGCGAAGCTCTATGTCGACTTTTTTTGCCGGATCTTCTGCGTTTCCGTGCGTTATGGCATTTGTTGCCGCCTCGGACATTAGCAGTACGATCTTATAAGCGAGCTCCTCATCGAGCCCGATTTCCTCCACAAACGCGCCGGTCTCATCCACCAGCGCATCCAGGTTGCCCAGATCGCTGGGGCATTCGAGCACGAGGCAGTTCGGCGTTCTGACTTTGATAACGATCATAGGGCTGAGCAGGAAGCGGCGAGCAGCTAGCTATCGCGTTCGGAACTACGTATTGGGGTTCGGGCGGGTGCATAGTTACCGAATAATCCCGATCCAAACAAGAACCCCGAAGCGGGTCATTGCTGTGGACGTTATCCCATCGCCATCGAAATACATGCCGTTTGTAGTACTGTTTCTGATCGTCGCACCGATGCTGGGTGGAGGGCCCTTGTCGGCGTCTGCACAGCCGGCGGCACTCACCTACGAAATAGCGATCGAGCCGGCGCGTCAGGAGATGCGCATCACGGGTCACGTGACCGATGTGCGCCAGGGTTCACATCGGGTTTTTTTCCCGCGTACCTACCAGCGAGCCGTCACATTTTTTGTATCCGAACTATCGTTCTTCGACGCAACGGGTCCGCTCGTGCACCGTCTGGCTGAGGCGAACGTGTGGGAAGTTGAGGTGGAGGGCGACTCCTATTCGTTCAGCTACGTCTTGAATCCGGAGGGCGCGCGTGTGCTGGCCGAACTGGCCTGGGGCGGCGCCATCTCGCAGATGAATGATCACGTGGCCTTTCTGAGTGGCAGCATGGCGTTTATTCTGCCTGCACGTACCCGGCTCGACCAACCGATCGATCTGATCTGGAGTGTCCCCCCGGGTTGGGATGTCGTGACGCCGTGGTCGATTTCCGGCGACGCCTCCCGCGTACCTTCCGTGTATGCCCTCGTCAATAACTATTTTGGAGCGTTCGCGCACAGTTCAACCGTGAGCCGGCGCTTCAAAAACCTGGATCTCACGCTGGTATGGACCGGCACGGATGACATCCGAGGGTACCCCGAGGCGTTGATCGCGGCCGGCCAGGTCGTGAGCGCGGGGATCGAGATGTTCGGCGGCGAAGCCCCCATGGACCAGCTCACGCTCATGATGCGCGACACCAACCAGGGCGAGCAGTATCGAGCCAGCGCGGAATCGAATACCATCGAATTCAACTTCCGGGAGGGGCTCACCTTCCGAGCCATCTGGCAACGGGACCGACTGCGATTCCTTGGGCTGCTGGCCCACGAGTTCGTGCATACGTGGGATCGTCGCGACGAGACCGAGGCGCTCAACTATGTGCAGGTGCCGGAGTGGGGAGCGGATTCGTGCTGGATCCGTGAAGGCATCACGGATTACTTCAGCACACTGATCCTCATGCGCGCCGGCCTCATCTCCCCCGAACAGCTCGTCAATCGCTTACAGATGCAGTCGGACCGCGCCCGCGAGGCCGACCCGGCCGGCCGGCTCTCCCTCCTTACCGCCTGTACCCGGTTTTATGACGACACGATGGCCAACCGATACGCCTACAACGAAGGCGCGTCGGTGGCGTTTTTGCTAGATCTGGAGTTGCGCCGGCTCAGCAATGGAACGCAGTCATTACCGCAATTCATGAAGCTCTTTTTCGATAGCCGTCGTTACGAGGAGAAATCGATGGCTACGTTCATGGAAGACTGGAAGGCCTACGCGCCGCCGGCGCTCCACGACCTGGACCAGATCGTCGCGCGCCCGCAACCGGTCGACCTGACAGGCGCTCTCGCGGCGCTTGACATGGAACGTACGGGCGATCGCTGGGAAGCGCCCTCGCAGTCGCGCTTCTCGTGGTACTTTAAGTAGGTTGGGTTATAGCTGGGACTGTCCGAATGGGACGCGACGTATCGCGTCCTTACCGGGGAGTGCCTGGGTCTGCATTTCCTGACGATGTATAGGGTAGGACGCATGGGATTACGCGTTTCAGTGCTGATGCTGCTTCTGTGTGTATACGGCCCAGAGCGGCCCGTGGGGGCGCAGCCGGGGATCGTAGATGCCTGGGAGCCGCTGAATGGCGTCCCTCGCCTGCCTGGCGGGCGGTACGATGATATCGCGTTCGCCACCGAGTCCATTGGCTTTGTGGTGGGAGGAAGTGGCCGTGTGTATCGTACGACCGACGCCGGCGAGACGTGGTCCATCGTCGCCAGCCTCAATGCCTATCTGCGGAGCGCGGGTTTTGCATCTGCCACTAAAGGATGGATCGGCACGCTGGACAACGAGCAAGCCCTGCTTGAAACGCTAGATGGCGGCTCGACCTGGACCAACATCACTGCGCGGATCGCAGGTCCTTCGCCGACGGGCATCTGCGGGATCTGGGTGGTGGATGAACAGGTGGCGTATGCCGTCGGCCGGTTCGACGGGCCTCCCATTGTCATCAAAACCGTCAATGGCGGCCAGACGTGGACGGCGAGTGACCTGTCGTCCCTCGGCATCGGGACGCTAATTGACGTCTTCTTTTTCGATGCATTAAACGGCGTGGCGGTAGGCGGCACCCGGCGCGATCTCACCGGAGATGCCGTCGTCGTCGGGACAAACGACGGCGGCGTGACGTGGTCGATCCGGCATCGCACGACGGTCGAACAAGGCATCGGCGGCGAGTGGGGCTGGAAGATTTCGTTTCCGAGCCCGGATATTGGCTATATCTCGGTGGAGTATCCGTTTGCCAATGACACCGGCGCCGAGGCGAAGGTGCTGAAGACCACCGACGCCGGCGTGACCTGGGAGCCGCTGGCCGTCACGGGCAGCACGCGGCCGGCCGGCCTGCAGGGCATCGGGTTCATCGACGCCGACACCGGGTGGGTTGGAGGTCGCGGCACGAGTTCATTCACGGACGACGGCGGGGAGACCTGGACGCAGGTGGTGGACCCCGACGGCCGGCTGAACCGGATTCGCGTGGTCAACGACTCCCTGGCCTTTGCGCTTGGCAGTCAGGTCTATCGCTACCGCCGCGCGTCGGTGCCTACACCTATCGAATCGCCTCTTCCCCTGCCGGAGGTATTCGTGCTCGACCAGAACTACCCTAACCCGTTTACCGAGTCGACTACCATCCGCTACACCCTCCACCGCGACACCTACGTGCGGGTGCGCGTCATCGACGCGCTCGGGCAGGACCTGCGGGTGTTGGCGGACGCGTATCAGGGGATGGGCGTGCATGACATTCGGTGGGACGGTCGCGATGCGTCGGGCCGGCGCGTGGCCGCAGGCGTCTATATGTATCTGATCGATATCGGAGACGCCACCGAGATGAAGACGATGGTGGCGCTCGGGCGGCCGGAGTAGCGATGCGACGCGCTCGATTTGGCGCAATCTCCCGGAAACGTCGCTTGTATTTCGAGGTGCGTTGGGGGATCATGAGGCAAAAATTGAGCATCCATGGTCATTTACGGAACCGCACTCCTGTCACTTTGCCTCCTGGCCGGCATGCTGGCTGGCG